>JAAYYM010000509.1 GCA_012515365.1 Clostridia bacterium | reverse complement strand
TTCTTGTGTATAAACCACCCCCTGAGCACCTTCGCCTAACTGTGTCCCTAATATATATTCTGTACCATTTACGGTTGTAATTTTCTTTCCTTGAAGATCCTGCATCTTTAATCTCTCCCAACCATAATTCCTATAGTCTTATCGTCACCGTTTCTTTCTGAAAGTTCAGAAATCCATTCCTCTATCTCTTTTGCCGAATTGTCCGACCTTGCTAATTCAGAGATATATCCCAGCATCTCAACTCTCTGGTCCGGTTCAATCTCTTTTCCAATACCGTCCGACATCATTACAGCAACTGAATTACTTATACCTGACAGTAGTTCTAAAATAAATGAGCTTTTGATAACAGCTCTCCCAAGAGCATATGTCTCACACGAGTAAAAATCTTCAGATTCTCCATAGATATGCTTTTCCTTTTCGGTATCTACAAGAATCAGTCCATCACCGATCTGCCCCACCAGTAAATCACTACCTTTGATTATCACAAAATTGATAGTCGAGGCATAATCATCCCAATTTCCCTCGAAATTTGATTTCCAATTTAGAACGTATGAAATCCTAATATTATTCTCATCACGTATATCAACAAAGCCCAAATCTATCTGCTCTGCTAACCACTTAACACTTTGAACTGCAGCCTGAGATCCTTCTCTGCCATATTTTACTGATGATACGCCATCAGCAACTGCTATAAACTGGCAATCCTCCGAAATCACTCCATACAAAGCGCTGTCCTGATTATCTGCACCAGTACTAACATGGTTCTCGCCGGTATCAGAACAGATTATGAATTTGCATCCATTTTTTTCGCTAAATTTATGAATCATATAATCACTTCGTCATCATCTGTATCATCAAATTTCAAGAAACTCTTAACATCATCAGGATTAACACTAGACATACGGCTAATAGTTGACATTGTTACCCATTTAAAAAGCTTAACAATATCTTCAGCATCATTCGCCAACATAGGTTCTGTTTCGTTCTGAAGAAATGCCCTGAGCATATTAAGATCAGTTCCGGCATCAACACTCATTGCTACTCTCATGCTCTTTTTGCAACGTGGGCTTTCATGCATATTCTTGATTGGTTCCCATTCAAGATAATTCTCTATAGACGGATTCTCTGGTCCATCAAAGTCTGTTGGATAACCATCACTCAGAAGAGCAATAGTCGGTGTATAATCTCTTGAGCTTACAATTTCCTTATCCTCTATCAGATCAGTCACAACACGGATTGCTTCACCCATCGGAGTCTTTCCTGAAGCAGAAAGCTCTTCAAATGAGATTTCCCTTACATCAGTAGGATACTGCTGAACATTTACCTCATTACCACCAAACGTGATAATACTAATCTTAAAAATTCCGCGAATATCATCTACATTCCTAAGTGTTGTGATCATATCCTTGATAGCTCGATTTACTGCCTGAATCTTTTCTCCAGTCATGCTTCCACTTGTATCCGCAAGTATGAATACTGGAAGAGCTCTTTCCTTTGTGATTGTAAAATTATTTAATCCCATGGATAATAATCCCCTTTCTTAATATCGTAATCATAATATAGATTACTCTCGGCAATAAAAAAGTAAAAAAACTGTGCGAAGTTAATTACTATAATTTTCACACGCCAGTTTGATTCGTCTTACCACTTCTCGTTTCAGCGCTTTCGGTTCTCTTACAACAACAGAACTTCCAAGAGAAAGTACATCTCTAATAATTTCATTTTCATCAAACTTAAGATATTTAACCTTGAGCTTATAGGTATTAGCCTCTTTATCATAGATGGCTTTCCTATCATAGTACGAGAAAATTCTAAAACAGCGTTCAATGAAATGTCCGGTTGGCTCCACCTCTAAGATAAGTTCAAAGGTATTCGCCTCAATAAAGGCAATATATTCCTCCTCAAGGTTTTCGAAAGATTTATCCGTAACCCTGATATTACTCATTGTTGACAGATTCATCTTAATAAATCGTCTTTGCGCTTCATCAAATGCCACTAATCTCAACTGATCATTCTTTATGGAATACTCCATTTTTACTGGGAAGATTTCAGCATCCAAGTATTCATACTTACCAGGTAATATATTGTCATATTTTATAGCTACATGCTCAACAATAGCTTGCCTAAGATTCTTAACGTCTTGATATCTACTCTCGTCTTCTATCAATCCCTCAGAATATTGTCCCTTTATATCAATACTATCCAGTGTCCAATCAGATTTATTTAGAATTTTCTGAAGTTTGGCAATTGTATCCTCTGACAAAAAATGTTTTGCATACGGACCATTAACCGAATTCATCATAGCCTGGCGTTCTAGTAAAGATGTTCGAACAGGAAATTCATAATCCAAAGCAGGAACAAATACACCATCCTTAAACAGAAAAGTGGACTCTTCTCCCTCTTTTTTTGAGAAGAGAGCATCTATAACATCAAAATCTATTTCCCCGCTGAGCATAGATTCCAGCTTCTGTGAGAGTTCTTTTTCCGTAACTCCTCCGTCCGCCAGAAGATATG
>JAAYYM010000508.1 GCA_012515365.1 Clostridia bacterium | reverse complement strand
TTTCTTTTCAAATTTATTAAAGAAGTTCTGGAAGGTAATCGTAGCAAGTGTTTTACTTTCACGTTTTACCTTTACATGCTCTTTTGCCTCAATAGCCTGATGCAGACCGTCTGAGTAACGTCTTCCCGGCATAATACGTCCGGTAAATTCATCAACGATCAGTACTTCATCATTCTTTACTACATAATCCTGATCACGGAACATCAGGTTATGTGCACGTAATGCCAAAATAATATTATGCTGGATGTCCAGATTTTCTGCATCTGCAAGGTTCTCGATACGGAAAAATTCTTCTACTCGCTTTACACCTGCTTCTGTCAGGTTAACAACCTTATCCTTCTCATTTACGATAAAGTCTCCGGTCTCTTCCTGTTCAACGCCCATGATCGCATCGATCTTAGAAAGATCCTCCATATCCTCGCCACGTTTCAAGGTTCTTGCGAGCATATCGCAGAGATTATACAGCTGTGTAGATTTATTTCCTTGTCCTGAAATGATAAGAGGAGTTCTTGCCTCATCGATCAATACTGAATCGACCTCATCGATAATCGCATAATGCAGATCACGAAGAACCAGCTGCTCCTTGTAAATCACCATATTATCACGAAGATAATCAAATCCAAGTTCATTATTGGTTACATAAGTAATGTCACATGCATAAGCATCGCGGCGTTCCTCAGAAGTCATACCATTTAATACAACACCTACAGTAAGCCCTAAAAATTCATGTACCTGTCCCATCCATTCTGCATCACGCTTTGCCAAATAGTCATTAACAGTAACGATATTGACACCCTTACCTTCAAGTGCATTTAAATATGCAGGCAGAGTAGAAACAAGAGTTTTACCTTCACCTGTTCTCATCTCGGCGATACGTCCTTGATGCAGAACAACTCCACCGATCAGCTGTACACGGTAATGTTCCATTTTCAATGAACGTCTTGCGCCTTCACGTACTGTCGCATATGCCTCTGGAAGCAGATCATCCAGTGACTCTCCCTCTTGAAAACGTTTTTTATACTCCTTTGTTTTCTCACGAAGCTGTGCATCTGTCAGTTCCATCATAGCAGGTCTTAAGGCTTCAATCTGATCAATAATCGGATCAATCAACTTTAGTTCTCTCTGACTATGTGTTCCAAATACTTTTTCAATTAGATTCATTTATACGACTCCTATACATTCTATTTTCTCTTCATTAACATATGTACTTCTGATGCGAAATCACTTTGATCAAAGATTAATTGAATATCATCAATTAATGGAAGAAACTTTTTCGAGAAATAATCTTTAAATTCTTTATTGCCGCTTTGTTCCAGTGATACACACAGAAAACGATAAAGATCCATTGCATCTGATCCAAATTTCCATTGTGAATCAATCATAAAATCCATACTGTCTGCCATATACTGCAGTGACTGCTGCGAGAACAGATGCGTATGTGTTCCGCCAGTGTGTCTATTATAGCAAAGCTGATGTGATGTTTCAAATGCGCAGCTAAACGAAAACATCGGAACAGATAAATAAATATATTGAATAGATGGATTTTCCTGGATTGCTCTTAGCGTATCCTTAAGAGTAATAATATGCTCAAATACTCCGATTGCAGACAAAACCTGCGCATCCGTACTTCTGATATAATCCGAAATCTTGTCACTGGATACACATTTGAGTATTTCCTCTCCTGCCATCTGATTTGCAAAAGAAACCTGCGTTGGTGAAATCTCAATTCCTTCCGCTCTCAATCCGAGTGACTTTGCAGCTTGTACAAAGTATCCGCTGCCTGCACCGATATCCAGCACTTTCCATTCTGCTTTCTCTTTGCTTAGGCATTCCTTTAAATACTCTGCCTTTGGTATGTAAATTGTCTGAAGGCGTTTTTTGTATGCCTCTTTATCTGTTTCACTGTAGTTTTTTAAATAATCATCTTCAATATATACCTTATTAGCGAACTCTTCTGTATCCTCATATTCCGAATTCAGATGTCCGCAGCGTTCACACAATATATATCCAATATCATGACTTGTAAACAAAGGTGTGCCTAATTTGCCACCACAGATTTTGCAACCTGTTCGTTTGGGCTGCTTGCGAAGAACATCGCCCATATCATCAGCCATTTTCAACATTGCTTCATTTTGTTCAAAGAAATTACTCTTGAACTCCATCAGATTTCCAAGTGGCTTTCCATACTTATCATTTGAACTCATATTGATCTCCTATTCATGTACAAAATCGTTTTTAAGTAACAGCCGATTCTGACCCACTGTTATAGATTATAAACTAATTCCTATATTTTCTCAACAGGAATATTATCTGAGAGACAATTTATTGGGGCTGGTCATGGGGGACGAGATTGAGAGGATCGCCTTGTGGGGTTTGGGCGTCGTCCTCTTCAACCTCAGAGATATCAAAAATGCCGGAGCAGAGGCTCCGGCATTTTGATTGAGTTTTCAGACTCCTTTGGCTAACCAAACGCTACAAGGCAATCCTCTCAATCTCTGGCTGTGGAATGTTGGGCGTTGTGAAGGGCGCAGGTGAGGGGCGTCGGTGAAAGGTAATCATATTTAATATATAGTTACATACATAAATCAAAAAAAGATTCCACGAGCATGTAATGCCGTGGAATCATCGATATTTCTTTTGGGGTGTTTATACAGCCCATTTTATTTGATTAGTAAACCTGAACGTTTTCTTCTCCATTCAGAACTCTTAATCCGCCTTGAACAAGTGCAAGTAATTCATCTTCGCCTGGATATACTGTAACAGGAGCAATAAATCCGACTCTTGACTCGATATCCTCTACGACTGATTTGTTGTATGCGATACCGCCTGTTACAATGATTTGGTCTACTTTACCGGAAAGTACGGTTGCCATAGAGCCGATGTTTTTACATACCTGGAATACAAAAGCGTCTCTGATTTCTTTTGCCTTAGGATCTTCGGCTGCCATCTTTTCTACATTTCTCATATCGTTTGTTCCAAGGTAAGCATTGAATCCACCACCGCCTACAAATTTCTTATATACTTCTTTTTCTGTATATTTACCTGAGAAACACATTTTAATCAATGCTCCACTAGGAGCTGCTCCGGCACGTTCAGGTGAAAACGCTCCATCACCGTCTAATGCGTTAAAGACGTCAACAACCTTTCCATTAATATGTGCGCCGACTGAAACGCCTCCGCCCATATGAACAACGATCAGGTTCAATTCGTCATATTTTTTATTATTTTCCTTAGCAAAACGCTTTGCTACAGCTTTCTGATTCAGTGCATGGAATACACTTGTACGAGGTAATTCCGGGACTCCTGAATATCTTGCGATCGGCTGAAGTTCATCTACAACAACCGGATCAACAATATAAGAAGGTTTGCCGATATAATCCCCGATTTCTCTTGCAAGAATTCCTCCAAGATTTGATGCATGCTGACCCTGTTTTCCAATGATCAGATCCTGTAACAAATCATCTGTAACCGCATATGTGCCGCCCGGAATCGGTTTTAACATTCCACCACGTCCAACAACCATATCCAGTGATTTAATATCAAACTTCTTTTCCTCAAATAATCCTAAAATAATATTCTTTCTGAAATCCTTCTGATCAACGATCAGATCATACTGAGCGATTTCCTCTGTTGTGTGACGCAGAGTTTCTTCAAATAATAATGTCTCATCTTCGAATACACCGATTTTAGTAGAGGTAGAACCTGGATTAATAATTAAACTTTTGATCGACATTTGTGACCCATCCCTTCTTATTTAAATAAGTGACTCTGCTACTACTGATGCAAGAGCAATTGAATTTAATTTTACTTCAAAATTATCAGAACGTGAAGTTAGAATTACCGGTGCCTTTGTACCAATCAACAGGTTACCGTTTTTCGCGTTTGTTGTATGCACTAAAGTCTTATATGTGATATTGCCAGAATCAATGTCAGGGAAGAGAATAATATCTGCCTTACCTACTACAGGATTAGAGATTCCCTTATGAACACCTGCTTCTTCATCAAGTGCAAGATCCATAGAAAGAGGACCGTATACAAGACAATCCTTGATTTCTCCGTTTTCATTCATCTTAGTAAGTGCATCTGCATCTACAGTAGGCTTCATTTTAGGATTTACCACTTCTACTGCACACACAGGAGCAACCTTAGGCATGTCTATTCCACAAGCTTTTGTGATTTCTACCGTGTTACGGATAATGTCTGCTTTCTCTTCCAGAGAGGGATATGTGTTGAATGCCACATCCGCCAGGAAAAGCAAATGGTCGATTTCAGGTAATTCGAATACGCAGACATGTGACATCATCTTTCCGGTTCTTAACCCTACTTCTTTATCTAAAACACTTCTTAAAAATGTCTTTGTATCTACAAGTCCTTTTAAAAGGATGTCTGCTTTTTTTGTACTGACAAGCTCTACTGCTTTTAATGCAGCAGCTGCTACATCCGGTTCATTGACAATCTCAAATGGCGTCAGATCCATATTGATACTCTTTGCGATTTCTTCGATTTTATTCTGATCACCTACAAGAATGGAATCTGCAATTCCACGTTCATATGCTGCTTTGACAGCCTCAAGCACTGCCTCATCCTGCGCGTTTGATACAGATACTTTTTTTCTTTTGCACTTCGTTATCTGGGATAATAAATCATCAAAACTCTTGCTCATTTCTTTTGCACCTCATATTATTTTATTTAGTTGTTAAAACAATAACAATCACTTTTTTTATACTATCACTTTATAAAACAAAAAACAAGCCTCTTTCAAGGCTTGTTTTCTTTCATATCATCTAATAATTATTCAGCTGTTTCTTCTGTAGCTTCTTCTTCAACTGGAGCTTCTTCTACAGCTTCTTCTGTAACTTCTTCTGTAGCTTCTTCTTCAACAGGTGCTTCTTCTGTGATTTCAGAATCTGAAACTGTCTCTTCTTCTACAGGAGCTTCTTCTACTACTTCTTCTACTACTTCTTCTTCTACTACTTCTTCTTCTACTACTGGAGCTTCTTCTACTACTTCTTCCTGAGCTGCTGCATCTGTTGTGTTGCTAGATGCACATCCAGCCATCATTGCTGCACATACAGCTACTGATGTTAAAAGCATAACTAATTTCTTTTTCATAATTTGTTCCTCCTAGGAATATATAATTTTATTTGTTGGATTCTTAATCTTCTCATCAATTTTCCTCCAACGAATTCTTATCATAATTGGTAAATGTGTTTATTTTGTGACTAATATATGAACATATTATGAACATATCAGAAGAAAACTAATATACATATAAAAACCCTTGTATTTTCAATGCTTTCAGACATGTTTCCTAAATTGTACAAAATCAGGTACATTCCGCCATATTTCATATTTCATTCACATTTTTCATTATTTTGTTCACATTTTCATCAAAAAATGAGGCTGTCGTATGCCTGTGGCACATGACGCCTCATTTTTAATTCTGCCACTGATCGGATAGTGATGGTATCACGTTCAGATCAGATTATTTAAGTTCTGCTTTCAATTTTTCTGTCAAAGCCGGAATGATCTTGTTCAAATCTCCAACAATACCATAATCAGCCACATCAAAGATAGGTGCTGAGTCATCTTTGTTAATCGCGATGATCAGATCAGATTCTTCCATACCTGCCAGATGCTGAATTGCTCCAGAAATACCAATTGCAAAGTATACGTTAGGACGTACCGTTTTTCCTGTTTGTCCTACCTGAAGATCCTTTGGTTTCCAGCCTGCATCAACTACTGCACGAGAGCAGCTTACAGTTGCTCCAAGTACTGCAGCGAGATCATCAAGCATAGCAAAATTTTCTGCACTGCCTACACCTCGTCCACCAGAAACAAGGATTTTAGCATCCATGATATCTACGGTATCAGCTACTGCTTTAACAACCTTTAAGATTTCAACATATTTGTTATCTGGAGTAAATCCAGGATTGAATTCCTCAACTACAGCTTTTGCACCTTCCACTTTTGCAGCCTTCTGCATAACACCCGGACGAACAGTAGCCATCTGAGGACGGAAGTTAGGACATGCGATTGTAGCGATTGTATTTCCACCAAAAGCCGGACGAGTCATGAGTAACTGATTGTGAAGCTGCTCTTTTCCCGGAACTGCAACTAATGGAAAATCTCCAATATCAAGCTGTGTACAGTCTGCTGTCAGACCAGTATGGATTCTTGCAGAAATACGAGGACCCAGGTCTCTACCGATTGCTGTTGCACCAACTAAGAAGATTTCCGGTTTATATGTTTCGATTACAGATGCGATTGCATGTGTATAAGGCTCTGTTCTGTACTCTTTTAATTCAGGATCATCTACAAGGATTACCTTATCAGCGCCATAAGCTGCGAGTTCATCAGCAAGACCCTTTACACCACTACCTACTAATACAGCAGTTACTTCTGTTCCGAGATCTTTTGCAAGATCTTTTCCTTTGCCAACCAATTCAAGAGCGATTCCGCTTAATTCATTGTCTACCTGCTGTGCAAAGACAAATACTCCTTTATATTCTTCGATATTCATTATTATTCACCACACTTTTCCTTATTTTTTATATTACGTGTTTCACTTTAAGTTTATCAATGATATAGTCAACAGATTCTGTAGGATCAAGAACAACCTTCTCTCCTGCTCCCTTTCTAACCTTATCAGATGCTTTAGCGATCTGTGTAGGTGAACCTTTTAAACCAAGGTTAGAATCATCTACATCCTTAAGGTCAGCTCTGCCCCATACAGTGATCTCTTCTTTATATGCATCAAAAATTCCACCTGGAGTCATATATCTAGGCTCATTTAACTCTGCTAATGCAGTGATCAGACATGGCATTTTTGCTTTTAATACATGATATCTGTCATCGAACTGACGCTCAACGATTACATTTTCACCTTCGATTTCAATCTTCTGTGCATAAGAAATTACAGGAATTCCAAGATGCTCTGAAATCTGAGGACCAACCTGAGCGGTATCTCCATCAATAGCCTGGCGGCCTGTGATGATCAGATCATACTCTAAATTGCGGATTGCGCCTGCCAGTGTCTGTGAAGTAGCCCATGTGTCAGCTCCACCAAGTACACGGTCAGTAACAAGAACACCTTTATCAGCGCCCACTGCCATTGCTTCACGAAGTACTTCCTCAGCTTTTGGAAGACCCATTGTAACAACAGTTACTTCTGCACCGTACTGATCCTTAAGTCTTAATGCTGCTTCTAAACCTGCTTTATCATCTGGGTTCATGATCGTAAGCATAGAACCTCTATCCAGTGTACCATCGGGATTAAATTTTACTCCACCCTTTGTATCAGGTACCTGCTTAATACAAACAACGATTTTCATTGTATTTTCACTCCTTATAGTTTTAATTTTTCGAAGCTTTTCAGCTTATTTCATAATATTTGCTGA
>JAAYYM010000063.1 GCA_012515365.1 Clostridia bacterium | reverse complement strand
CACCACCATCTTAAAAATGAAAAGAATGAACAATAGTCGTATAGGCGGCTATTTTTTTATGAAAAAGACTGTGAAACTTTACAAACTATAATATATCGAGTAGAATTAACAAGTTAAAAAACAAAGGACCAATATGGAGGCAAATATTCATAATGAAAACTAGAGAAGACATAAGAAATGTAGCAATCATTGCTCACGTTGATCACGGGAAAACAACTCTTGTAAACGAATTACTCAAGCAGTCAGACACCCTTGATTCTCACATCGAGCTGGATGATCGTGCCATGGACTCAGATGATTTAGAAAGAGAACGTGGTATTACGATATTATCTAAGATCACTTCTGTTGATTATAAAGATAATAAAATTAATATCGTGGATACACCAGGACACGCGGACTTCGGTGGGGAAGTTGAACGTATCATGAAAATGGTTGACGGAGTTGTTCTAGTTGTAGATGCTTATGAAGGAACGATGCCTCAGACGCGCTTCGTTCTTCAAAAAGCCTTAGAGAGAAATATCAAGCCTTTAGTGGTAGTCAATAAAATAGATAAACCTAATGCGCGTCCGGAAGAAGTCGTCGATATGGTCCTGGACTTATTCATCGAACTGGGCGCTGATGAGGAGCAAATTGAGTTCCCGGTTGTCTACGCATCAGCTGTTAATGGAACCTCTTCTCTATCGGACAACCCAGCTGATCAGGAAGAGACGATGAACCCTGTCTTTGATACAATATTATCGACGATACCGGCTCCTGTCGATAATAGTGATGAAGGACTTCAATTTCAAATTTCTATGCTGGACTACAATGATTATGTCGGACGGATTGGTATCGGCCGAGTATTTAGAGGAACGATGAGTGTTGGTGACCAAGTGACCGTGAACAAAGCAGATGGAGACCAGCAAAATTTTCGAGTGACCAAGTTGATGGGTTATCATGGTTTAAATCGAGTGGAAATTGATAGAGCTAAACCTGGCGATATCATTGCCGTGTCAGGTATGGAAGATATTTATGTGGGAGATACAATTACACCACCTGACCAGATCGAACCGATGGAACCTTTACGTATTGATGAACCGACTCTTAAAATGACATTCTTAGTTAATGATTCACCATTTGCAGGACGTGAAGGAAAATACATTACCTCACGCCAAATTGCTGATCGCCTGAATCAACAACTACAAATAGATGTTTCGATGAAAATTGAAGACACAGGTTCACCAGATCGCTGGATTATTGCAGGTCGTGGAGAACTGCATCTGTCTATTCTAATTGAAAATATGCGACGAGAAGGCTATGAATTGCAAGTATCCAAGCCGGAAGTTATCACGAAAGAAGTTGATGGTAAAACATATGAACCTTATGAAGAGGTCATCATTGATACCCCAGAAGAATATATGGGTTCGATTATTGAATCATTGAGCTTACGCAAGGGTGAAATGAAAAGTATGGATAATACCGGAACAGGTCAGATCAGGCTGACTTTCTCTGTCCCGTCACGCGGCATGATTGGATTCTCTACTCAATTTATGTCAATGACTCACGGCTATGGAATATTGAACCATACTTTCTCTGAGTATGGTCCGGCTATAGATACAGAAATCGGTTCACGTAGTAATGGAGTGCTGGTCTCCATGTCAAATGGTAAAGCAACGACCTACAGTATCATGCAGATTGAAGAACGTGGACAAATTTTAATAGAGCCGGGTACTGAAATCTATGAAGGCATGATTGTTGGGATAAGCAGCCGGGATAAGGACTTGGCAGTTAATCTGACAAAGGAAAAACAAAAAACAAATGTGCGGTCGGCTAATAAAGATCAAACCAATGTGATTAAAACACCTAAAATATTGACGCTTGAAGAGTCTTTAGAGTTTATTTCTGATGATGAGTATGTGGAAGTGACTCCTGAATCAATCCGTCTGCGTAAGAAAACTTTGGATACTAAGCAAAGAGAAAGAGAACAGAAAAAAGCTAAAAAAGAAGATTAAGATTAATGAAGGAGAGGCAGGGACAATAGTTCCTGCCTCAATTTTTTTAATCATGCTATATTTTTATTAGGAATTTGTGTATCTTAAGGAACTTTTGATATACTGATTCTGTTGGTTAATATGTATGAAGTAGGTGAAATCATTAAGCTCATTAAAAAAATTAGAAAACTCGATTATTATATCTTAATACCCGTCATATTGCTGAGTGCCATCGGGATCGTCATGGTTTATTCATCCAGTTCTTATCTGGCTGCTGAAATGAATAATTTGCAATATCATTTCAGAAGGCAGATAGTCTATGTTGTTGTAGGATTCTTCTTGCTCTTCATTACTTATCTAATGAATCATCAAATCATTAAAAATCGGAAGTTTATACGGGCAGCATATCTGGTGACGATTGCTCTCTTGTTGCTCGTTTTGGTATTTGGAGATGAAATAAACGGTGCCAGAGCTTGGTTGAACTTAGGTTTTTTTCAGATTCAACCAGCTGAGATTGCTAAAATATCTATCATCATGCTGTTTGCAGGCTATTATGCTAGAAATATGGAGAAGTCTGCTAATGACTTTGTTAAAACGTTGATAAAACCTGGGATAGCTCTACTTCTGGTGTTGGGATTAATTTTTTGGCAGCCTGATGTAGGTTCTGTTTCTATAATTCTTTTGACCGCATTTGTGATGATTTTAGCGAGTGGGGTCTCTTGGAAAAAGAGTGTGTTTT
>JAAYYM010000507.1 GCA_012515365.1 Clostridia bacterium | reverse complement strand
GCCACAGCAGTAATTATGGGATGGCTTACCGGTAAAGAACCAAGCTGTGATTGTTCATCCGGTGAAGAATGCTGCTAAAGTGGAGAGTGATGGTTATGAGTAAAGAGAAAGATGAGGGTATTGGTTTTTTTGAATGGTATACTCCCATGAAACTGCTTTATTTTTACATGATTAAGAATTGAGAAAATTCTAAGAAATTATTTAGAGGTGCTGCTATGAACACTTCAACACAACTGACTGATAGAAAGCGATGGTGAGTTTAATGAATAAAAAAGGTGGTTGCCAATACTATGGTAGATCAATAAAGAAAATGCAGGAGAGGTAAAACTTTAGTTTTACCTCTCCTGCTCTTAAACATGAGAATTACTCATATGAGTATTGCAGATAAATATTTCTGTGATAAATATAGTCTTGCTTCTCATAAGGAGGAGTCCCCTCGGCACAATCCTGAGGGTCGGTTATGCCTGAATTCATGAGGGTTCCATAGTCTAATACAGTGAAAAATGAGCCATAATCCGCTGAAGGATTATTGGGATCCTGTGACGGATAGTAACGGATAATTCCGTCGTATCCGTAATGCTTAACTCTAAGTCTGGTAATAGGCCTTTGGTTATTGCTTGTCACGTAGTAGAGTTTTAACTTGTCTCCTACCCCCAAACCGCTAATGTAAGAATTAAGGCTCGGGTCAGAGTTCGGTTCTCCGCCGTCTCCCCAAAGACGAGCAGTCGGGTCATTGCCCCAATATTTATTGAAAATTGCTTTAGCGTTTTCGCCCTGAGTTTCATTTACTAAGAAAACAGCCACGACCGGTGGTTTTGAAGTCGAATCACTAGTGCCTTTTCGTACATAAACTTGTTGTTGTATGTCACCATTTTGCATCTTATGAGGTGATATATTGGCTACTAATTCCCATACTTCGTTTGTTTGAGGATCAATTATGTATTTTTCGTCCATACCTGCGAGGGTTGTTCCAACGGGCTGCGGATGCAGACGAATGCCATTGATGCAGGTGAAGACACTAGACGGAATATAATGATTTTCAGATGCGTATTGTTCATAGGACATCTTAAGCTGATTTCTTCTGATCTGCGTTGTAGCCATATTCCAAATTGGTATTAACGGTCGGTCTGTGCCGAAATCAACCATTTCAGGATGCTCTTGAGCTAAATTGAACCATGCTCCATAGTCGGCGGGGTTAAGTGTATTTGAACCCTTATAGGGCGGATAGGCCTTGATGGTTATTTCACAGTTTTCTTCAAAGGATGTGGAAGTTGTACTCTGACTGGTTTCATGTCTGATGTTAGCTGAGGCAAATACAGAATTGAAAGAAGCTTTTGCCTCTGACTCGAAATTGTGAATTTCGCTGTTATAGGTGCTATTGGATGTAGCATTATAGTCTAAACGCCCGCCCATTTTTATGGACCTGACCACATGGGTGCCGTACGTCTGGAATATCTCCTCGGGTGATATTTTAGGATTGTTAATGTCACTCTTAAAGATAGGGTCTAGATAATCAAAGTAATTCAAATGCCTGTCATCAATTTCAATTTTGTACCGGGATAAATCAGTCACAAGCGTTGCAAATCTTCTGTTTGTTTCGGTCAATGAAGAGGAACTGAAGTTAACATTCAGACTGCCGCTGAAGTAGAGATAGCCTCCACTGACCCCAACTTTTGTAGCCATTTCCTGTGAATAAGATTTGGCACTTCTTCCTTCAACCCAGCGGTTATCGGAGCTGTTTCCATCAATTTTATACACTCTCTTGGCTTCTTGCAGTTTGTTGATATCAAGTACGCTTTTCTTCAAGCTATATGGGTCAGCGTATTCTCCTTTAATAACATCATATCCAAACCCTAAGTATTGTACTCCGTTAACACTCTCACCGGGCTTGATCCACGACGGATGCGATGGGACAAATTCTTCTTCATATTCATCATATCCGTATTGTCTTTCCCAGTACTCTTCAATTTCTTCAGGTGTCATTTTGTGTAAGCTGTCAGACATACCTAAACTTACGCCTGATCCCGGCTGTAGTTCTACAGAGGAAGGGTTGAATTTAATAGTTATACCGGATCCCGGCAGGGTAATACCGATAGAAGATCCGCTTATTAACTTTGAATAAGATAATGAGCCGGAATCGTCTGCAGGTATGTACGGTATTATTTTGTTGCTAGTTTCAAGGGTACTGGAAGAGTTGGTTTCTGCTAATATTGCATAATAAGCATCGATATTTGCTTGCGGTTCAACGATATGTGTTCCCAAATATTTATTGTAGGTACGGTTAAGTAATGCTATGGCCTGTTCACGGCTGGTATTGTTGAGAGGTGAAATGGTAGTTGTACTTGTTCCCTTCATAATATCATTCTTGTAGGCGAATTTCATTGCATTGAGAGCCCAACCGGCTATACTTGATGCATCGCTGAAAGGGAAGTCGCTGCCTGTGCTTGTGTCAAGGTTTGGATAGCAGGCATTTAATGCTTGCAATATCATAACACATATTTCCTGACGGGTGATATTGTTTGCAGGAGAAAAAGTAGTATCGGATGTTCCTTTTACAATTCCAAGAGTATATGCCTTTAAAATTTCTGTGTTACTTGTGTCTGTGAATGGATTGGTTCCCAAAGTCGGTGCTTTGCCGCCTAGTTTTTCATATAGTTTTACTGCAATAACGCAGAATTCCTCGCGGGTGATGGGCTTTTGGTAATTGTTTTCTATCTGATCGTAAGTAAGACCGTTAGCATATGCTTCCTTAATCTCTGCTTCAGCCCAGCTGCTTTGAGTTCCGTCGAGGATTAAAGAATTGGTTTCTGGTATAATTGATAAAGCAGAAACAGGTAAGCATAAGAGTGAAACGGCGAGAATTAAGAACAGAATCCTCTTGCAGGTAAGCTTCGTTATTCTTCTCATAAACACACTCCTTTTATTTGCAGTATTGAATCTAATAAGATTACATTGCTTGCATGGGTGCATTTATTTATTAAGGAATACATTGTAATCTCATTGATTACTGCATTTTTTATTATTATATTTTACCACCTTATAGTTGTCAAGCAAGACATTTACAAATCAAATTCTTAAGTTCAAGTGTTCGAAAATCTTTGCAAACATTGAAACGCCTTATTAGTGGGATTTCACGAAGTGAAATGACCAAAAAGCGATGGGGGCTCGATGCCCCCGGAGCTTTTGTTAGTGGGATTTCACGAAGTGAAATGACCAAAAAGCGATGGGGGCTCGATGCCCCCAGAGCTTTTATTGGGGGACACTGAAAGCCAATG
>JAAYYM010000506.1 GCA_012515365.1 Clostridia bacterium | reverse complement strand
GTTGGATAGGAAGTGTCTCCAAAATAACATCCATCATATTTATTTGAATAGATAAATAGTTTTTTACCATATACATTAAAATTGTTGTCTGCGTAGTATCTACAATCAATTTCATTGTTTGCGTCCTTAGAACATTTTACTCTGCTTGCTATTAACCCAAAACGCTTATTTGCTTCTTCTGGAGATGCTAATGGTAGTCTATAGTTATTATATAGGGTTCTTCTAACACCAGAAACCGCAGTACTCGTTGTGCACACCATAATACCCTTTGAATTTTCAGCGCATTGGACATCATCGCTATCATCTAAATCAAACAGCCTCTTGGCATGTTCCTTTGTGCCAATATATGTGTTATCTCCATAATTAACTAGAGAAATCTGGAATAATTTATTATATGCATAGCCGGTTCCCAAATTAATATATTCATAAAATCTATCCTGCCAAGCGGTGCCAAGCGCAAAATAAAACACTATACCGAACTTTAAAAGACCCACAATCATAGCCTTAGGTTTTTTAACATCTTCAAATATATCAAGGTCACCCTTTAATAGAAATCCTATTGCTATAAATGCTATTGCCAATATAGTAACTAACCTTATAACATTTCTCAGGATTTGTTGAATTCTAAAGTAGACACTTTGCTCTTCTCCAAGAGGCGCTCCTTTTATATATACATAAGCATCTTCTTTCCCTTCTTTTCGGTATTGATTTTGTCTTTCAATAGCCTCTTCTAAAGTTTGGTCTTCACCGCAGAAACCAAAACTATTAACTATTGCTTCTGCTTCTAAATTACAAACTGTTTGGCCAGCTCTATTGTAGAACATATTTTCAAGTGTTTCCTTTAGACATTGAGCCACTGGAGCAGTAAATCCCCTATAAGCACCTAAACTAAAATCCATACCACCGAAAGCTGCCACTGTTAAAGGATTATTGAAATCAGCCGTTCCACTAGGACCATAGACCACGCCCTCATCTCCCACAGAATGTGCTGGAAAGAACTGAGAATCACCGATAAAGGATGAACAAACTGATGGAAAATATTTATTTTCAGGAATATCAACAAAAAAACTATCGGATACACCAGGTTCAGTACAATGGGCCTGGTAGGTACAAAAGTTTTTTGCTTTTCCATAGGCAGATGTAGGTTTTTTACATTCTCCATATATATTATCTGAACAAACTATAGATTTATCACCTCCATATCTACTATTCCAATCATCCTGATTATATAAGCCACTAGTATCCTCATCCTGTCTACAGGTTAAATAATTTCCATCACAATATAAATCTTTTAATTCGGTACCACCTGATAAATTAAAATTATATGGACATAGACTATGGGATGATACACATATCTTGGAAAAACTTTTTTCACCCTGTTGCGCAACAAATTTTACAACACCAAGCTTACATGTTTCTCCTTCAAAATTACCAAATGGTCTTAGACATAGGACATTATTTCCTCTATCTGCAGAAGATATACCTGACGTTAATAGACTTCCTGTTGTATAAATACATGCTCCTAAAGATCTTCTATTTTCGCAGCATTCCTTAGCCATTTCGAAAGCCTGAGTACACTCATCAGAATCACTGCTTTCTTTGCCGTCAGCTAATATGCAAGACCCCCCTCTATAGACAAATCTACTGCATGCATATTGAGCAGCTTCTTTTCCTTTATAATAATATCTTTGCTCAAGGCCCTTAAATCCTTTTTGATGATTTAGTCTTGGATCAATACATGTATTTGTATCAGAATCGTTAAAGAGTTT
>JAAYYM010000505.1 GCA_012515365.1 Clostridia bacterium | reverse complement strand
GTGAAGATATTAAAACCCTGTTTAATGAGAAATTCCATGTAACATTGCTTACACTGCCCGTGCTTGGAGTTGTTATTTTTAACATTATGCCGCTGATTGTTATGATCTGTATTGCATTCACCAATTATGATCAGAATCATATGCCACCGGCATCCTTATTTACATGGGTTGGATTCAAGAATTTTCAAAATCTGTTTACATCTAATATGACGGTATCTTTTGGATATACATTTGGAAAGGTACTAAGCTGGACGCTGATATGGGCAGTGCTTGCAACACTGACTACTTATATCGGAGGTATTCTGCTTTCTCTGCTGATCAATCATAAAATGACAAAAGCAAAAAAAGTATGGAGAACCATTTTTGTAATCGCGATTGCAATTCCGCAGTTTGTCACCCTTTTGCTTATGAGAAATTTTTTCGCGAATAACGGAATCGTTAATACCTTTTTAAGCGGAATCGGTGTGACTGATTTCCTGAAAAATCTTGGGTGGATTACAACATCTTACATTCCGTTTCTGACAGATCCGGTATGGGCAAAAATCACAATCGTCCTGATCAATGTATGGGTCGGCGTTCCATATCTGATGCTGATAGCAACAGGTGTGCTGATGAATATTCCGGAGGAACTTAAAGAGAGTGCCAGAATCGACGGTGCAAATGCATTTCAGGTTTTTGTCAGCATTACAATGCCATATATGCTATTTGTAACCGGTCCCTATATCGTGACACAATTCACTGCCAACATTAATAATTTTAATGTCATTTATCTGTTGACGCAGGATATTTATGTAACGACAGATCAGAAAATGGCCGCCTCGAATGGAAAGGAAATTGATCTTCTGGTTACCTGGCTTTATCGACTGACAAGTGAGCAGTATAATTACAAAATGGCAGCAGTTCTTGGTATTTGTGTCTTTATTGTCTGTGCTGTATTTACCCTGTTTGCATTCAATGTGCTGATCAAGGGAGATAAGGAGGAAACATTCCGATGAAACTAAAACGTATAGGTAAATCAGTTTTGATACACACGATACTTACAGTGCTTGCTGTGGTCTGGATGATTCCGATTGTATGGCTGATCTTGACTTCGTTCAGTGGTTATGACGGAATGAATACCAGCAGATATATACCGGAAACCTGGTCACTTGCAAATTATAGCAGAATTCTGTTTCACTCAGATACAGTGGCACAGTTTCCGAGATGGTTTTTGAATACGTTTCTCATTGCCATCTTCACCTGCCTGATTTCGACTTCATTTGTTTTGATGGTCAGCTATGCGATGAGTTGTATGAGATTTAGGGGAAGAAAGACTTTGATGAATATAGCTGTCATGCTGCAGCTTTTTCCAGCATTTCTATCTATGATTGCTATTTATTTTATTCTAAAGGCAGTTAATCTGACGAACAGTCACTTTGGAATGATATTGGTATATTCAGGTGCTTCAGGACTAGGCTATCTAGTGGCAAAAGGATTTTTTGATACCATTTCCGTATCACTTCGCGAGGCAGCATATCTAGAGGGAGCCTCTGAAGCCAGAACTTTTTTCTCAATTGTTCTTCCATTGTCCACTCCGATTGTAGTTTATACGGTGATCAGTTCCTTTTTGGTTCCATGGACGGATTTCGTATTTGCCAAGATCATCTTAAATTCAGGAGTATCTTCTGACTGGACAGTTGCCATTGGTCTTTACAATATGTTAAACCGCTCCTTACTTCCGACTTATTTCTCAAGATTTTGTGCAGGCGGTGTTTTAGTTGGAATCCCGATTGGTATTTTGTTTATTATTATGCAGAAATTCTATGTTGAGGGAATCACAGGTGGCTCTGTAAAAGGTTAAAGATGAAGGAGAAACAATCAGTATGAAAAAATATTTGGAACAGCCCGGATTGTTCAGTCTCAATAAAGGCTGGCGATTCTCAAAACAGGATTATTCGATTCTTCCATCGGGAATTACACATGATGAAGTGTATGGTTATTCTAAAGGTGGAGCGCAAAGAGGACCGGCTGAAGCCGGATTTGATGATGGTGATTGGGAAAAAGTCGAATTGCCGCATGACTGGGTGACTGAGCATGCACCGACACCGGACGCTTCACCCAATATGGGCTATAAACATAGAGGAATTGGCTGGTATCGTATGCGTTTTGGATTGGAAGAGGAGGACTGTGACAAGCAGATTCTGTTGGAATTTGAAGGAATGTCTATGAAGGCTACGGTTTTTATCAACGGAATGCTGATGAAACGAAGCTATTCAGGCTATAACAGTTTTTACGTTGATATCACAGATATCGTTCATTTTGGTTCTATCCCAAATACGCTTGCAGTCAGAATACAGGCTAATGCGTGGGAAGGCTGGTGGTATGAAGGTGCTGGCATTTACCGTAATGCATGGCTTGTTAAGAAGGCACCGGTGCATATTGCATATCATGGCGTTTTTGCATCACCTCAGAAGCTGGAAGATGGTACGTGGCAGCTGTTGGTCAGTACAGAAATCGAAAACAGTTTTGAACATGGAACAGAAATTCAAGTGTGTCACAGTCTTATTGACTCACAAGGTCAAATTGTCGCTTCGACTTCGTCAAAGGCCTTTGTGAATGGCTTTGAAATGGTTACAAATGAGCAAAAAATGGTGATTCAAAATCCTCAAATCTGGGATCTTGTGAATCCTTATTTATATGAACTGAAAACAAGTATTTTTGAACAGGATCAGGAAACCGATTATTTATATAACAGAATAGGATTCAGGACGATTGCCTGGGAGACAGACACAGGATTTTGGTTAAATGGAAAGCAGATTAAGCTCAAGGGCTTTTGCAATCATCAGGATCATGCAGGAGTAGGCGTGGCAGTTCCATACTCTTTAAAGGAGTTTCGACTGGCAAAGTTAAAAGAGATTGGAGCAAATGCTTACAGACTTTCTCACAATCCGGACCCGGAAATATTGGATCTGTGTGATCAGATGGGGATTCTTGTGATGGAAGAAAACAGGACGTTTAGCTCAGCAGCAGACAATCTGGCAGATGTGAAAGATATTATCCGACGGGCCAGAAACCATCCGAGTGTGATCTTATATTCTATTTTTAATGAGGAGCCTTTACAGGGCACATATAAGGGTAGGCGCATTGCAGGGAAACTGAAGGCTGTGGTGAAGGAAATGGATCAGACACGCCCTGTGCTTGGAGCTCTTAATGGCGGCTATCTGGAGGAGGATGGAGCTTCTACAATCTTAGATGGTGTAGGGATCAATTATAATCCAAAACGATATGATGATTTTCATGAAAAATTCCCTCAGATTCCATTGCTCGGATCGGAAACGGCTAGTGCCTTTATGGTTCGCGGAGAATACGAAACTCAAATGGAAAAACATCTGATCGATAATTATGATATTGAATGTGCACCTTGGGGAAATACCACAAGAGATGCATGGCGCTATATTGCCGAACGTCCATTTGTAGCTGGTACATTTGTATGGACAGGTTTTGATTACAGGGGTGAGCCGACTCCATTTGAATGGCCAAGTGTAGCTACATTTTTTGGTGTTTATGACAGTTGTGGATTTGAGAAAGATGCATGTTATCTTTACCGCGCATTTTGGACAGATGAGCCTATGATACATTTGGTGTCGCCATGGTGTTATCAAGATGGCATAGGGGAACAGATCAAGGTCATGATTGACTCGAATTGTGATCATGTGCAGCTTTTTGTTAATCAGACTTTGATTGGGGAAAAGGATATTGACAAATACGAGCAGGCTGAGTTTATCATCACGAAAGAACTTGGAGAACTTAAGGCAGTAGGCTTTAAGAACGGAAAAGAGGTGGCTTTAGATATACAGGTCACAAGTGGAGCTGCTACGAGATTAAAGCTGGAAACGCAGCATCTATATCAAAATGGAAGTGCAGTAAGAAGTGATGGTCATGATGTGATTATTATAAAGGCGCAAGTGGTGGATGATGCAGATCATACTGTTCCGGATGCAGATCATCTGATTCATTTTAATGTAGAAAACGGAATTGTGATCGGTGTTGGTAACGGAGATCCGAATTCACATGAACCGGATAAAGCATCCTATAGAAAGGCATTCCATGGTTTGGCACAGGCAATTATTAAACCTACCGGAAACAAGACCGTATCAGTCAATGCATGTGCAGAAGGACTAGAGGGTGCAAAACTATGCGTAAATGTGGAGCAAGTAGATGAAATTCCAAATATAAGAATTCTAGATGAGCGCATTGTAGATGGCTGGAAGCTCTATCACAAGATCTCTGAAATTCGTCCGGATCCATTGATCAAAACCAAACGAAATGATATGAATTCCTTTGAACCGGTAGCCATTTCCAACCATTCGCTCCCGGAGCTTTCCGGAAAATTAAATCATTATGCAATGTATAGAACCAGTTATACGCTTGGAAGCCAAAGAGGCAAATTGTTCTTCTGTGCAGTTGACGGATATGTCTGGATCTATCTCAATGGCAACTTAGTAAGTGAACGGACGGACAGCTATGGAGGAGAAATCATAGTAGAGATACCAGCCGAAATAGACGACGAAGTAGAAATCACTGTCATCATACAGGCAGCGAATCCTGAATATCCTGTAGGTGGTATTTCAAGCCCCGTGTTC
>JAAYYM010000504.1 GCA_012515365.1 Clostridia bacterium | reverse complement strand
TTCAACCTCTTTTGTCAGTATGTCCTCCGGTTTGGCTTCTTCCATAAGCGTAACAAGTACTGATTGTATCATTCGATTCTCTACCTTTAAGATCTGGAACTGATAGTTTTCATAAACAAATGAAAAATGTTCGTCATCCTCCGGAATCTTTCCAAGTCTTGCGAGTATAAAGCCGTTTAGCGTGTCACATTCTTCCTCAAATTTAATAGAAAGCTTATCTGAAACCTCTTCCAGTGTCGTCATACCTTCCATGATATAAGAATCATCATTACGTTTTTTAATATGTATTTCATCTTCGTCATATTCATCAAGTATGTTACCGACGATTTCTTCCAGAATGTCCTCCATTGCGATCAAACCTTCCGTCTGACCATATTCATCCACAACAATCACCATATGAATTTTCTGTGACTGCATACTTTTAAATAAATCATCGATATTTCTTGTCTCAGGAATGAATCTTGCTTCCATCATAATATCGCATAGATCTTTCAGTTTCAGACTGCCGGTAGCTGCTTTGTCTTCCTCATAGGTCCTTAAAGCATCTTTGATATGTATGATTCCGATAATATTATCTATATTCTCTTCATAAATCGGATAGCGGCTGTTACTATTATGAAGCATAAAGTAAACAGCCTCCTGCAGACTTTGTTCTCCATCAAGTGCAATGATATTCTTTCGATGTGTCATAATATCCTTTGCTTCTTTATCTCCGAATTCAAAAATATTTGTGATCATTTCAGCTTCACTGGCCTGCAAAACACCCTGTTCATGACCTTCATTAACCATTGAAATGATTTCTTCTTCTGTCACATCTGTTAAAGCGGTATTATTACGAATTCCAAACAAAAATCCCAGTACATTTGTGATCCCTGTAATCAGAAAATCAAGTGGTTTAAATATCATAGTGATAAAATAAACCAGATCCACCAGATAATTGCCCCATGCCTGACAATATTTTGATGCAATCTTATCTGGTAGAAACATTCCTATGATCAAAAATGTGAAGAAGATAATAATAGCACAAACTAATAATGAAACTCCATGATACTGCCTAAAAAGAAAATAGCATAAAAGTATAGTAACAGCAAACAGCAGCATTTTGATTATGCGAAAAGTCTTTGTTGGTTCTCTCTTAATCTCCATTAATCTGTTCGCATGCTTTTGATTTTCCTCACAGGCTTTTTCAAGATAAGTCTCACTTAACTCCCGAATAGCAGCCATGAATCCATTCAATATCATATATATAATTAAAAATAGTACAAACAGAAGTATACTTCGACCGGGACTTGCATCATCCATTGTCGTTCCTCTCTTTCTCCTTATGTAATTAGTTCCAAACTTATTTTTAAAGCTCTATCTACCCGTTTCATCATCATACAGTCAAGGTGACAGATTCTTTCTTTCAATCTTTTTTTATCAATTGTCCGCAATTGTTCTAGCAAAACTACAGAATCTCTTACCATATCATATTCCCTTGTCGGCAGTTCTATATGCGTTGGAAGTTTAGCTTTGTTTAGTTTTGAAGTAATGGCGGCACAGATTACAGTCGGACTGTGCTTATTTCCTATATCATTCTGAATGATCAGTACAGGTCTGATTCCACCTTGCTCCGAACCAATAACCGGTCGTAAGTCAGCGTAATAAACGTCCCCACGTCGTATTGTCATTTTGTCACACCCTTTTCATGTCAAATATTTTTCATTCATTTTCATTTAGTATTGCCATGTTATTCAGGTGTATTCAATTTAGATATAAATCCTGGGTACTCTTTTATTGATGCAACAAACCAATTCGTAATTAAAACGTCCTGATAAATCGCCTAATTCTTCGGCTGTAATGCATTGATCATGGTCAGTTCCAATCAGCGTGACTTCATCGAGTTCTTTCACATGATCTATGTCCGTAACATCTACCATAAACTGATCCATACAGACTCTTCCGAGAATAGGAGCCTGCTTTCCATTGATCAAAACATAGCCTTTGTTAGATAAACTACGCGGATATCCATCACCATAGCCTACAGGAATTGTCGCAATCCTCGTTTTTCTCTTGGTCAGATAAGTGCCGCCATAGCTGATCGGCGTATCTGCTTCAACTTCTTTTATGTAAACTATATGACTCTTCCATTCCAAAAGTGGTTTTAGTGTTATATTTTGTCGTTCCATTTCCTCTGACGGCCATAGTCCATACATAGAGATACCTGCTCTTACCATATCCATATTGGCATCTTTTAATTCCATGATGGCTGCACTGTTTGAACAATGCTTCATCGGAATGATCTGCTGCGTCAGCTGTTCTATCCTGACAACTGTCTTTTGATAGATTTCAAGTTGTTTACGCGCACATTCTTTATTTTTTTCATCTGCTCTGGCAAAATGAGTGAAGATACCTTCTATGATCAGATTTGGGAGTTCAAATATCTTGATCAGATCATTTAATGCCTCATCCGTACACGCAAATCCAATACGTCCCATACCGGTATCAAGCTTAATATGAATATACGCCTTCTGCGAAAGTGCACCTGCATGCTCAGAAATAATTTTTGCTGTTTCCAGATTAAACACTGTCATTCTGATTTGCTGCCTGATCATTTGATCGTATGCTTCTTCAAACGTATATCCTAAAATCAAAATTGGTTTCTGAATATGCTGATCACGTAATTCAAATGCTTCTTCAGCCGTAGCTACCGCAAATCCGTAAAGCATCAGATCCTGTTCGAGCTGCTTCGCAATAAAAACAGCACCATGTCCATAGCCATCTGCTTTGATAACGGCAGTCATTTTGGTTTCAGGTTTTAACTTTGCTCTCATGGCATTCATATTTTCAAGCAATGCCTGTGTGTCGATGGTAACATACGTTCTCATATGTTCCTTCATACTTACATCTCCCTCGTCTTATCAAGGTTGTAAGCGCTCCCTTGATTATAATAATTCCTTCAGTTCCTCTATCAGATCAGATGGCATCATAGCTGCTTCTCCATGCTTCTCTTTTGCCATATCTCCTGCTAATCCATGTATCAGTACACCATTTACTGCTGATTGATCTAGCGGTGTGTTCATTGCACAATAAGCCCCAATGATACCTGCCAGTACATCGCCTGATCCTGCTGTGGCCATTCCACTGTTTCCGGATGTATTAATATATGTGTTTCGTCTGTCAGATGCAACGATAGTACTCGCATCTTTCATGACACAGACTACTTGATGTTTGTTTGCAAATTCATCACAGATACGGATACTTTCCTGTTTGATTGCCGGTACTTCCTGATTTGTTAATCGACTCATTTCACCTATATGAGGCGTTACGATCATATTGTCGGAAAGATCTTCAAGCAATTTTTCTTTAGAAATAATATTGAGCGCATCTGCATCTAAAACAACCGGTTTATTTTTTATGGTCAATAAATATCTACAGATTGCAACAGCCACCGGTTCTGTAGAAATCCCGGGACCTGCCACCACAGCTGTTGACCATTCAATCGCTTCTTTAAACTTATGTTGATCAATTGTATCGTCATAACAGATCAGCATACACTCCGGAATTTTTGAGATGATCAACTCACGGTTTTTCGAATGTGTCATGAGTTTCACCATTCCGGTTCCCATTTTAAATGCAGCTAAAACGCACAAGAGTGCTGCGCCGCAGATGTCTTTTGAACCGGCTATCACCAATAGTTTCCCATAAGTTCCTTTATTGGCATCAGGTATGCGCTCTGGTACAAAAAGATCTTCTTTTGTTAATGTATAGCAGTCAGGTATTTCGTCATCCGCCATGTAGTTTAAGCCTATATTTTTAATAAGAAGTTCTCCGGTGTAACTACGTCCCGGATAAAGCAGATGCCCGATTTTTTGATAAGCAAATGTAACTGTCAGATCCGCTTTTACTGCAATTCCTCTGATTTGTCCTGTATTTGCATCTATTCCAGAAGGAATATCCACTGCTACTTTAAAAGCATCCATTTCATTTATTTTTTGAATAACCTTAAAAGTTTCATGTTCAATGTTTCTGGAAAGTCCAATTCCAAAAATCGCATCTATAATCGTAATATATGCATGATCATTCAAATCGGTAAGAATGGAAACATCATAATGTGCTAAGATTTGCAGTTGTTTTGTAAACTCTTTTGTTGCATGATTCATATTCCCGCATATATATACATCAGGATGATAATGATGGTCACACATAATCCTTGCCAAAGCTAATCCATCTGCACCATTATTCCCTGTCCCACACAAAATCAATGTATGATTAAGTTTTATGTTTCGTTCACGAAGTGATTCAAATACAGAAAGTGCAGCTTTTTCCATCAAAATAAGAGAAGACAGACCATAGCCTTCTATTACTTTTTGTTCGACCTGTTTCATTCTCATTGCATTCAATACATACTGCATGTTTGTCGTCAGCGGTCCTTTTCTATCTGCTTTTCTTTCTCATATCGGTTTAAGTTATAGGAAAGCTTCATCAGACTTTCTGATAAATGAACGTTTTCTACCAAAATACCATCCGGTACTTCCAAATCAACATGTGCAAAATTCCATATTGCCTTTATTCCATATTGTACAAGCTGCGCAGAAACTTTAACCGCTTCCGTTTTTGGAATCGTCAGAACAGCAATATCTA
>JAAYYM010000503.1 GCA_012515365.1 Clostridia bacterium | reverse complement strand
TCGGCAATTTCCTGGATGAATCAGTACGTAACATTTCTGCATGTCTTGAAGAATTTTCCAAGGGGAAAACTGATTTTGTTGTCTCCATTCCTAGCTCAGATCAATACACGGAAGACGTAAAAACGAAAATAGACACTCTTACCAATAATCTGTACCTGGCCCGCGATGCTGTGAAAAACCTTGTTCTTGAAGCAAATGCTCTGGCCCAGGCAGCAATTCTTGGAGATCTGAAACACCGTGCTGATGCTCTAAAAATCTCCGGAGATTTTGCTGAAGTGGTGAATGGGGTTAACGCAACCCTCGATTCGGTTGTCACACCGGTACAGGAAGCTATCCGGGTAGCAGATGAATATGCACATGCAAATTTCACAGAAAGGTTTAATCCCTCAATTACTGTTGCAGGAGACTGGGTAGGATTCAAATCAGCATTGGATAATATCGGAATTCAGATCTGTGATGCTATCTCAAAGATTAACAAACAAGTACTCGATCTGGCTTCGAATGCTGAAGAAGCGACGGCAAGTGTTGAAGAGATTTCTGCTGGTGCCCAACAGATAGCAAAGAATGCAGGGAGTGTCAGTGCAAATGCTGAACAAGGGGATGAAGGTATTGTCCAGGTTCTCAAGGCGATGGAGGATCTTACCATAACGGTTGGAGAAGTGTCCCAGCGGGCTGAAAAGGTTTCAGCATTTGCCACACAGGCAAACCAGTTCTCAAAAGAGGGTATTGATCTTGCGAAAAAGTCTGAATCAGCCATGGAAGGAATCATGAATTCCACGAATGAGGTTGATCAGGTCGTAAAAGAGATCAATAAACAGATGGATGAAATCGGAAAAATTGTCCGTCTTATCACAGATATTTCCAATCAAACTAACCTTCTGGCACTCAATGCTGCCATTGAAGCAGCACGTGCTGGAGAGGCAGGAAGAGGGTTTGCAGTTGTTGCAGCAGAAGTTAAATCTCTTGCCCAGGATTCAAGACAATCTGCTGAAAATATTGCTGATATGATCTCAGGTCTGCAGGATAAAGCACGAAAAGCAAATGATGCGATGATTACTGCAGGAACTGCTGTAGAAGATGGAAACCGGGCACTTGAAGCTACTGTTGGAGCATTTAGTAAAATTGCAGATTCGGTTGAAGACATCACTAAGAATGCTATGGATGTTGCATCAGCTTCTGAAGAACAAGCTGCTTCAGTCGAAGAAATTACGGCTAGTGTAAATGAAGTTTCAATTCTCATTCAGGGAACATCCCGGGAAGCTGGAGATGCAGCTGCAGCAACCGAAGAGGCATCAGCTTCTATTGAACAGATTGGCCGGGTTGTTGCTAATGTGAGTGGGATAGCTGATAGTATTTCGAGGGAGATGACTAAGTTTAAAATTTAAGTGCCAGGAAATTTTCATAATTTCCGATATTTTTTTAAAAAAAGGTATTAATGAGGAATATTGAAACGAAAATTAAAAAATAGTTAGATAATGGACGTAACTCATATTCGTTCCTGCCAAATGTTAAATAAATGAAACTGGCACCTCAGTAACAGGAGCAAAACTAAAAATTTTAGTTCCGAGAGGCTAATATCAACTAATCTAGTATTCTACTATCGGTTATTAATATCCATTTTTCATAAGGATTTTTTTCAAATCTTTTTTAGGATTTGGTATGATGCATCAATTCCTGAATACCGGATACTGAAACTGAATCAAATCGCGTTCGGATTGTTTCTGAGTAATTATCTGATTTATCTGGAAGAGTCGTTGTTGTAAAAATTCTTCTGGAGAAATTGGCTCCTGAATAATTAATGGAGGGGTAAGAATCTCTTTTATCTGGTTCATGGCCCGAATCTGTCTATTCAGCTGAACCCATTTTTTCCGTACAGACTCTGGAACACCTTGTATGAGTGCTGCATGAGATATTTTTAAAAGTGTTTCATAAAAAGAAAAGAACTCATTCACGGTTTCACATAATTCACTATCTAAAAATGGTTTTATAATAAATCCATCCATTGAATCTCCGTATCTGATGAGTTCATCCGGGTGCAATTTTTTTGCTGATGACATCATAACCGGCACCATATTCCCATTTGTATGGGACCGGATATGGTTGAGAATATCCCATCCATCGACCGGATCCATCATGATATCTAAAAGAACAAGGTCAATTGAATCTTTTTTGAGCTGCATAATACCCTCAGATGGATCCTGCTTTGTGATGCAAAAATATCCACAAGGGATGAGGGCTTTTTTTGATGCTTCAAGAAATACCGCTTCGTCATCGATGATAAGTATTTTTTTGGGAGGTTTAACCATTCTGACCTCTCTGATATTGTGTGTTGTGATA
>JAAYYM010000502.1 GCA_012515365.1 Clostridia bacterium | reverse complement strand
GTTGAGATGCATCTGGATGAGATTCGATTACTAGAGCATTGTTATCGATTTGAAGAGTTTGTCCCCATGTATGATTCCGTGTGTGCATACAGTGAGTATGTAGATGCATGGTTTCACAGACAGGCAGGAGTATTAAAGCTTGAGGATTATTTGGAACTTATCAAAAAGGTCAGAAACGAAAGGTTTCCTGTTGAGATAAAATTTGGTCTTGAGATTTGCTATTTCAAAGAATTTGAGGATTTCACGGCAGAACTGACAAAGGATAAAGGCTTTGATTTCTTATTGGGCAGTATTCATTTTGTGGATGATTTTGCCTTTGACCATAAGCCGGAGCATTGGATCGGAATTGATGTGGACAAAATATATGGCAGATATTTTGAAGATTCCGTTTTGCTGGCAAAAAGCAAGCTATTTGATGGTATAGGACATCCGGATGCAATCAAGCTATTTGGCCATAAACCATCCTATTCATTGACAGAATACTATGAGAATCTTGCTAAAGAGCTTTCAAAAAGTAATATGTACGCCGATCAAAACAGCGGAGTTGCCAGAAGGTGCCCTGACACGGGCTCCCTTGGCATGGAGGAAGAACTGCTTAAGATACTGAAAAAGAATAACGTGAAAATTATCACTTCGTCCGATGCACATTGTCCGGAGGATGTGGGGTATAAGATTAGGGAGCTAAACAGTTGTATATTGAATTGTTAGGTGTGTTTGATTTTGGAGGAAAAATGAATTTTCGAAAGGCAACTAAAGAGGATGTTAAGCATCTGGCATACTTAAGAAAGAAGCAGCTTATCGATGAGGGCTGTTATTCAGAGTGCAATATTGATGATGAACTAGAGAGATACTTTTCTGTAGGTATAGCGAATAAGGGATTGCTCATTTGGCTTGCAATAGCGGATGAAGATATTATTGGTACAGCAGGGGTGTGCTTTTTTCAATATCCTCCCAGCTTTACCAATCCAACAGGAAAGATTGCTTATATTACTAATGTATACACAAGAGATGAATACCGTAACCGTGGAATTGCAACAAAGCTTTTGGAATTAGTCATGGAGGAGATTAAAGCGGAAGGATGTATGTTTGCAAGACTTCACGCATCAGCTCAAGGCAGGGGTTTGTATGAAAAAATGGGATTTGTGGATGCGCAGGGCTTTATGAGTAAAAGCATGACATAGGTAAAAGATTCGATTTTTCAGTAATGTAAACTTGATGTAGTGGCGTCTGTCGATGCGTACAGCGACAGTGAGACCACCTACAGGGACCTATGCAGAAAAATTGTTCTCCAAGAAACCCCAAAGCGTCATTTTCACGCGAAAATGACCATATTTATCTCGTCAGGGGACCTATACAAAAAAATGTCAGTCCCAGAAACCGTTTTTCCTAAAATTTGGTTTCTCAGACAGACATTTTTTTGTATAGGTCCCCGAATTATATTTTAGTCGGTATTTTCAAGTGATTTTAGGTAAAATTGGTATCTCAGCACACATTTTTTCTGCATAGGTCCACTCCCGCGATTTTATGCTATTTGACGCGTAGTAGGGATTAGAGTAGAATGAGAAGGAGCAGGTACGATGAAGATGCAGTGTATTTTGAACAGTTAACAAATAAGCATATCAATGTTATTTATCAAGAATTTGTATGCTTTTCAAAATAGAAAGCATACGTGCAGAATTAAAATCTAAGGAGCTATACAATGGAACATATTGAATTATTGGAAGTCCAAAAGAAATATGCGGAAGAAATATGGAAGTTTCGTCAGGAGATTTTAGAATGTGATGCGGCGGATGAAGACCAATTTGCGGGT
>JAAYYM010000501.1 GCA_012515365.1 Clostridia bacterium | reverse complement strand
TTGAGAACATTGGTACAAGTAAGCTTGGTACAAAAGACCTTAGTTTGAAGAAAATTGACCTTGCTACTTTATCAGGAGCTCGTAAAGCAATCAAATCTATCACTGCTTCAATTGCTAAGATTTCTGATATCCGTTCAGCACTTGGTGCTGTTCAGAACAGACTTGAGCACACAATTTCGAACTTAGATAACATCGTCGAGAACACAACAGCAGCTGAGTCAGAGATTCGTGACACAGATATGGCTTCTACAATGGTTGAGTACAGCAAGAATAATATTCTTTCTCAGGCTGGACAGGCAATGCTTGCACAGGCTAATCAATCAACACAGGGAGTTCTGTCATTACTTGGCTAATCAAATCTACTTACTACTATGTGAGAAAAGCTGGTGCATTGCATCAGCTTTTTTCATTGTGCTTTTCTGTAGGACTTTTTGAAAAAAGTATATTGACAGAGTTAGTGTTGTTGGTGTAATATTTATACAATGTAGATCAGTCATTTAATGTGATTGACAGACAAACTGAAGAGGAAGAGTAAGTACATTTTGTGAAAATATCGGATGATATTTTTGGATTTTACAGAGAGTCGCAGATGGTGGGAATGCGATAGATCAGCAGAGTGGAATGGGCTTCTGAGGGCGAGGTGAATTCAGTATCCGAGCCGGAGCAGGTACTCCGTTAACAACGTCAGCATATCGTTGAATCTGTTACAGATGAGATCGTATGAAGTGAGAGGACATAATTTTATGTCAAGCCGGGTGGCACCGCAGGAGTATATAACTCTTGTCCCTGCAATAATACTATTGATAGGGACAAGGGTTTTTTTGTTGTTAAAATCCTTTCCCGTAATACGAAAGGAGCATGATTATGAGTCAAAAAGAAATCCCTTACAAAATCTATTTAGAAGAAAGCGAGATGCCAAAGCAGTGGTATAACGTACGTGCTGATATGAAGAAGAAGCCGGCGCCTTTGTTAAATCCGGCTAATATGCAGCCGATGACACTTGACGATCTGCGTCCGGTATTTTGCGATGAACTGGCGGCACAGGAATTAAATGATACCGATGCTTATATTGATATTCCAAAAGAAATCCTGAATTTCTACAAGATGTATCGTCCGGCACCACTTGTACGAGCTTATTGTCTGGAACAGAAATTACAGACACCTGCAAAAATCTATTACAAATTTGAAGGAAATAACACAAGCGGAAGTCATAAACTGAATTCTGCAATTGCACAGGCATATTACGCAAAGAAGCAGGGGCTAAAGGGTGTTACCACAGAGACCGGAGCGGGTCAGTGGGGAACTGCACTTTCTATGGCATGTTCTTATTTTGATTTGGACTGCAAGGTGTTTATGGTAAAGGTTTCCTATGAGCAAAAGCCATTTAGACGTGAAGTAATGCGTACCTATGGAGCAAGTGTAACACCATCCCCTTCTACGACAACCAAGGTTGGACAGAAGATACTCAGCGAGCATCCTGGTACTTCAGGAAGTCTTGGCTGTGCTATTTCAGAAGCAGTAGAAGTAGCTGTTGGTACACCGGGCTATCGTTATGTACTCGGCAGTGTATTATCTCAGGTGCTGCTACATCAGTCAATCATTGGACTGGAGACAAAAGTCGCATTTGATAAATATGGAATAACACCCGATATCATTATTGGATGTGCTGGAGGTGGATCTAATCTGGGTGGATTGATTTCTCCGTTTATGGGCGAAGTATTACGTGGAGAAAAGCAGTATCAGTTTATCGCTGTGGAACCAGCTTCCTGCCCAAGTCTGACAAGAGGTAAATACAGCTATGATTTCTGTGATACCGGTAAAGTATGTCCATTAGCAAAAATGTATACACTCGGCAGCGGATTTATCCCATCTGCAAATCATGCAGGTGGACTTAGATATCATGGTATGAGTTCTGTCCTTTCAG
>JAAYYM010000062.1 GCA_012515365.1 Clostridia bacterium | reverse complement strand
TAATCCCGGGCAAGAATCATATGGAGCTCCAACATATACTTATAATTCAATTATAGCCATTGATTGTTCAGGAAGTATGAAGTTTTATGATCCTATAATGTCTACAAATGTCGCATCTTTATATGATTCATTATATTATTCAAAGACTTGCCAACGTATAAAGGCTGTTCAGAACTTTATAAACAATATGAATACTCCAGATAAAGCAGGAATCGTCCTGTTCTCAAGTGATGCACGTCTTGAAGCTTCTATGACAAATAATGCAAAAGTATTAAAATCTGCATTGCAGAAAATATCAGATGACGGCGGTACAAGCTTTTATAATGCGCTCAGTAAATCATATAAAGCCTTTGACGAAAGCTCTTTGGGCAAAAATAATACTTTCAACAGAATAATACTATTATCTGACGGCGGAGATGGAGATTATAGTAGCACAATGGATCTACTTGATTCGATATACTATAATGGAAGTACTGACAAACGTAAGGAAATCAAGATTTTTACAATTGGTTTAGGAGCATCTTATGATTCAAGGCTTGAAGAAATTGCTTCTATTTCCGGAGGTGAGTTCTACAAAGCTTATTCTTCAGAAGAACTAATTAATATATTAAAAAAAGAAGGCTTCAACACCGCTTTTGATACAACTGACACCGATAATGACGGATTATATGATGCGGTCGAATTTGCAGGAATCCGATTACAAAATGGAAAGATAATCTATGGATGTGATCCGTACAAAAAAGATACAGATACAGATGGTTTAACCGATGGACAAGAAATAGACCCGACTATTAGAATAAAATCTACATACTGGTGTACTCCTGAAGTTGAAGATACAATAGGCAGATCATATTATTTTGTTATGAAATCTGATCCTGTTAATGATGATGATACGGATAAAGATGGTTACTCAGATATTGAAGATCCTTATCCTAACAACAAGCCAGAATTAATTGGTGATAAATATGATTTTCTCGATGGCGAGATATATGAGATTGAAGCTACCGATACAGGCAAGCCTAAATATTTGGACGTACAGAAAGCATCACCAGCAGCTGGAACTTCAGTTATCGTGTATGACCATAACGGACATGATAATCAAAAATTCAAATTTGAATGGTGCGGTACAGGTTATAAAATTCACAGTCTTATAAACGAGGATCTTGTCCTGACTATGTCCTTGAATTCATCAGGTGAAGGAAATTTGTATATGGATTATGATAATAATATGCCTGATCAGATTTGGGAAGTAGTTCCATATTTTAATAATGATATGGCAAGGGACAATATAACAACCACGGGTTTGGTAATCAGATCCAAAGTTTTGTATTATGAAAATGAAAACAGTGTAGGTCAGCCATTATATATTAATTATACAGATGATGAAACATATATCTCTACTAAAAGGGCATATGGAGCGAGATTCGTTTTCTATAACATTACCTCCTGGAAACGTTTTGGAAAGATGTATATGAAACATTTGGGCTGGTTGACAGATGATAATTCTAAGGCTGTAAATCGGGCTTTGGATAATTATAAACATAATACAATCGAACTCGGACAAATTTTGAAAAAAAATAAATACAGTTCAAAAGATTCATCATATTCAAGAACAGGTTGTATAAATGGACAACAAAATTTCAGTAATCTTAGATTTGCTGACACATCTTTTGGTAATGTTGGTTGTGAAGTTTTGGCAACATACAATGCAATGATTAGATCAAATGCAAATGTTGATCTTTGTAAATTAATAGTTGAATTTGAAGCAAATGCATTGCAGATTACTGGACCTTTGTCTGATGGCGTAGCAGGTTCAAAACCTAACAAAATTGTGTATTGTTTGAAAGCATATTTTTTCGATCCACATCATACAGCTTATTATATTTTTCCTTTAAATCCTGATAGAGCGTATGATTTGGCTATTCAAAATGAAATGATAAATGAGATTCAAAATCAATTAGATTCTAAAGGAAAGGTAATCATTTCAGCGTGGAACCATAATAATGGATTTGGCATGGACATTTTTAAAGGAGTTCATACTGTTTATAT
>JAAYYM010000772.1 GCA_012515365.1 Clostridia bacterium | reverse complement strand
CCTGGCTGGGCCTGGACTGGGACCGGCTATTGGCATATTCCCCTGCTGCTGGCCCCGGATGGGCGCAGGCTGAGCAAACGGGAAGGGGATCTGGATTTGGGCCGGCTCAGGCAGCAGGCCGGGCCGGAGCAGATCATCGGCTGGCTGGCCTGGGCGGCAGGTCTGCTGACCCAGGCGGAGGCCCTCTCTCCCCGGGAATTGCTGCCCGGCTTCAGCTGGGAAAAAATCCGCCGGGACGATATCGTCATCCCGGAGCGCTTCCCCTGGCAGGCCTGATGCCCTTTTCCCAGCCAGGGAGCGGAGAACAGGGAAAAACAGGAACAGAAAGCCAAAGAGGACGAGCCATGGAGGATCAGGAACTGAAAAGAAATCTGCCTGGGGAACCGTTCCTTACGGAAGTGGCGGATTTTTTCAAAGTCATGGGCGACCCCACCCGGGTGCGCATACTCTGGGCCCTGGATCAGGGGGAGATCTGCGTCTGCGAGCTGGCGGAACTGCTGGAGATGACGGTATCCGCCATTTCCCATCAACTGCAATCCCTGCGCGGGGCCAAGCTGGTAAAATCCCGCCGCCAGGGCAAACACATTTTCTATTCCCTGGACGACGAGCATGTGCGGGACGTCTTCGAAACCGCCATCCAGCACCTGGCCCATAAAAAATAGGCCGCGATTAAGGCCGGTTTATGCCCTAAGCCCTGCCGGGCCGGGGATTTTTGCCCGGGCCCTTTTGCCGCCAGCCGTTGAGAAGGGCGGCTTTTTTTATGGCGCCGGGCGGCCGGTGAAAGGCAGGCTGAGGCAAAGCCGGCCGTCCCGTTTCAGATAGGCCCCTTGCAGCGCGCCTAAGCCGGGCAGGGCGGCAATTTGCCCCACGCCCCTGACCCCGGCGGCTGGCAAAGCCTGCAGCAGGGCTTCCGGCAGCTGGTTGCTGACCGGATAAATCTCCGTCTCCGGAAAGGGCGCCGGCTGGCCCGTGGCCCCGGCAAGACCGGCAGCCAAGGCCAGGCCTTGGGCCACGCTTTCCAGAACCCGCACCTCCCCGTAGAGGGGGTTGATCAAGCGGCCAAAATCATGGGCAGCCGCCACCTTGGCCACCCGGCCCTGATCATCCAAGGCCATGCAATGGGCGGCAAAGCCGCCGGTGAAGGAAGAACCGCCCCGCTCTGCCCGGCAGGTATAGCTACCCAGGAACTCCCGGCCCTGCAGGGCGGCCAGGGAGCCTTTTTCTTTCAGCGCCTCCGCCAGGGCCTGGGCTGCCCGGCGGGCCGCTGCCAAAGCCGGGATCGTGCCGCCCGCGGACTGGACCTCCAGCCCGTTGGCCAGCGCCGTATCCCTGGGCGGGGCAGAGACTTCCACCGGCGGCAGGCCCGCCACCTGGCAAACCATTTGCCGTAAAGCCAGGGCCAGATCCGGGCTTTGGCAGCCGATCGGCGCGTAAACCAGGGCCCGGCCGTTTTCCACTGTGATGCGCACCAGCCCTTGGCTTTCCCCAGCCAGCCGGTTTTCAGCGGCGCAGGCAATACCGGCGCCGGGATGGGCGTCATAAAAAGGCTTTACCGCCAGCAGGCATTGGGCAGGGGCCAGATCCGCCCCGGCCAAGCCGCCAATGGGCAAGGCATCGCCGGGATAAAGGATATTCTGATACCGGAGCCACCAGGGG
>JAAYYM010000500.1 GCA_012515365.1 Clostridia bacterium | reverse complement strand
TGACCTTGACGAGGTGTTAGGCGATGAGAAGTAAAGAAAAAAATTTTGTATCTGCCATTATATATGTACATAATGGAGAAAAGAAAATAGAGAAGTTTTTAAATACAGTAATTGATATTCTCGAAGAAAATTTTGAGCATTCTGAGATTATATGCGTAAATGATAGTTCTTCTGATGATAGTTTATCACTGATAAAAAAAGTAAGCCAGAAAGCTACTTCCACCAGTGTTTCGGTTGTTAACATGAGTTATTACCATGGGCTTGAGGTTGCCATGAATGCAGGTATAGATTTGTCGATTGGCGATTTCGTTTTTGAATTCGATAATACTATGCAAGATTTTTTTGAAGAAGAAATAATGAGGGTATATAGACGTTCTCTTCAGGGTTATGACATTGTCAGTGCTGTACCTGATAAAACGGAAAAACTAACATCTAAGTTATTTTACAGTGTATTTGATAAATTTACGGATCAATCTTATGAGATGCATACTGAAAGCTTCAGAATATTGAGTCGTCGTGTAATTAATCGAATTAGTTCTATGAACAAGACAATTCCGTACAGAAAAGCAATATATGCGAGTCAGGGATTAAAAACCGATGCACTGAAGTATAAAGTCGTAGCAGTAAGTGATGGTAAACAGGATAAGGCAGAGAAGAGTTATAGATCGGGACTTGCTATTGATTCCTTGATTTTGTTTACCGAAATGGGATATCGCTTTTCTATGACTATGACAGCAATTATGATGCTGATGTCGGTATTTATGATTGTATATTCAATTGTGATTTTTGCCATGACAAATCCAGTTGTTGGATGGACAACGACAATTCTATTTTTGTCGGTGGCTTTCTTTGGTCTGTTTGGAATACTGACCATTATCATTAAGTATTTGCAACTGCTTGTGAACTTAGTATTTAAGAGAAAGCATTATAGCTTTGAGGGAATAGAGAAACTGACAAAATAGGGAGTGAGAAGATGGTTGCTTTAGTAGGGTACACAGGATTTGTTGGAAGCAATATTTATATATCAGCAGGAGCAAGGATTGATGCTGTGTATAATTCTAAAAACATTGAAGAAGCATATAACACTTGCCCAGATTTGTTAATTTATGCAGGACTCCGTGCTGAAAAATACTTGGCCAACCATGCTCCGAAGAAGGACATGGAGCTCATGTTGCAGGCAGAAGAAAATATTACAAAGATTAATCCTAAAAGATTGGTATTAATTTCTACGATTGATGTATTTAAGGTTCCAAAGGATGTTGATGAAAATTCTGAAATTGATACTGAAAATCTTCATGCTTACGGATATAACAGATATCAGTTGGAAGTTTGGGTAAGGGAAAAATATCCAGATGCACTAATTGTTCGCTTACCAGGTCTGTTTGGTGGAAATATAAAGAAGAATTTCATTTATGACTATATAAATGTGATTCCATTCATGTTAAAGTCAGAAAAGTTTGAGGAACTGTCAAAGAGGGATTCAGAACTTAAGAAATACTATGAATTGCATGATAATGGATTTTATAAGGTTCATATAGATGAAGTAGATAGAGAACTACTGAAAGAAAGATTTCGGAAATTGGGATTTTCTGCACTAAACTTTACAGACAGCAGGAGTCAGTATCAGTTCTATAATCTTGGGAGACTTTGGAATGATATACAAATTGTACTTGATGCAGGCATTACAATGTGGCATCCGGCTACAGAACCAGTCTCTGCAGGTGAAATATACGAATACTTAACAGGAAAATCCTTCAAAAATGAGCTAGAGGGAGTCCCAGCAGATTACAATTATAGAACGGTTAATGATGCCCTATTTACGGGCAAGGATGGTTATATTTGTGACAAAAATAAAATATTAGAAGAGATTAAGGAGTTTACGAGCAAAGGATGAATATTGAAAGAAGATGCTTGGATAACAATAAAATAAGACTATGCCTGAAAACTACTGCTTCTGTATTGATTTTATTTTTTATTATGTATGCTTTTTTTATTGATGGTATAAAGCCATATTATACAGTGAAAAACTATTCTTATCAAAACGATTTTACTTCAGACCAAATTGCTGTGCTTCAAGGAAAACAAGCAGCCCAGCATTTTATAGCAAGAGGAAATATAATCACAAATCTTGAGCTTTTTATAAATGATGTTGAGTCACAAGTGATAAGTGTGGCCTTATTAGATTTGAACAACAAGACAATAAGAGAAGAAGAAGTATATTTGTCTAGCTTCAATGTTGGAAGCTGGAATCGAATTGAGTTTGATTGTGATGTTAAAAGAGGTAGCGAATATGTTCTACAGTTCTA
>JAAYYM010000499.1 GCA_012515365.1 Clostridia bacterium | reverse complement strand
CCCTGGCTGTGAAGCCTGAGCTGCCTGCTGATTCTGTGCACCCATTGCATACAGATTATTTGCATTCATTCCGCCTGCCATATTTGCCATATTCATGCCTGCAAACGCCATCATAGGACCTGTGCTTGTATTAGATGCTGCACTCTGCATAGCTGCTGCCTGAGCTGCTGTCAGAGTAGCTGCTGCCATTGTAGGATCTTTCATAACTGCATTACGCTGCAGTTCCTTGATCATCTTCTCGTCTTCCTCAGATGCTGTTACAGAGTTAACACCAAATGAAACGATAGCAAGACCTCTTAACTGCGTCCATTTTTTCGATAATACTTCATTCAGAGCATCTGACATTTCCATAGTATGTCCCGGAAGTGCACTGTAGCGGATTCCCATATCAGAAATCTTAGAAAAAGCAGGCTGTAATGCAGTCAGAAGCTCTGTCTTTAACTGACTGTCGATTTCAGAGCGTTCATAATCATCTTCTACATTTCCTGTTACATTTGTATAGAATAATAACGGATCTACAATTTTATAGGAATATTCACCATGACAGCGAATTGCGATATCGATATCCAGACCGATGTTCTTATCCACTACACGGAAAGGCACCGGATTAGGTGTTCCATATTTATTGCCCGGAAGTTCTTTCGTGTTGATATAGTATACTCTTTGATCTTTCGCTGTATCGCCGCCAAAAGTAAAACGTTTTCCAACTGTTGAGAAAGAATTTTTAAGTCCGCTTCCCAGTCCGCCAAAGAATAAACTTGGTTCTGTAGATGAATCATAAACAAACTCACCCGGTTCAGCTGAGAATTCTACGATCTTGCCCTGCTCTACGATCAGCATACACTGTCCATCTGCGACTGCGACAATAGAACCATTTGAAATAATGTTATCATTTGCTTTCAGATTTGAGCTTCTCTTTGGATCAACTCTCTTCACACCCTTTGTTACCAATACATCTGCTTCCATTGATTCGCAATAGAAATACTCGCGCCACTGATCAGCCAGCTGTCCCTCAATTGCACCCTTAATTGCTTTAATAAGACCCATTTTTTAACCTCCGATTATGTATTCTTTTGTACATTATCAAAACACATTTGTAAACATATTTAAACACACATAGTATATCATTATTCATACCATTTGTAAAACAACATCCCATTATTTCCATGATGGTTTACACATTGCTTACGTCAATTTTCCTCATTATTTCTACAATGCTTACACCGATTTCGCATCCAATGATTCCATATAAATATTCGCCTCAAACGGACGTAGCTTTGCAGCAGTTGTCTCATAGGATGAAAGCAGTAACGTATAGGAATCGACTCGGTAAAAGCGTTCTTTTATCCCATCACTCAAGTTACATTCTATAAAGAATTTCTTGCCTTGATACATTCTTTCATATAGAAACAGGCGTTTTACATGCTTTTTGATAAAGACAGTTTCACCATACGCAAACGCTTTCTCTTTTTTGCGAAGCTGTATGAGCATTTTGTAGAAAGAAAGGACCGAATGTTCATCGTGAAGCTGATCTTCTACATTCCACACTGTATAGTCTCCATCACTCTCAATCCATGGCGTCCCCGTCGTGAATCCGCCGTTTTGTTCACTTGTCCACTGCATAGGCGTTCTTCCTTGATCTCTTGTACCGAATTGTACCATGGAAAAAGCCTTCTCCTTTGTCATTCCCACCTGCTTTGTCCAATAACGGTAGAAGTTGTGCGATTCGATATCCTTAATCTGATCGATGGAATCAAAATGGTGGTTAGCAGCACCAAATTCATCCCCCTGAAATATAAATGGCGTCCCTCTGGAAGTAAACTGAATCACCGCAAGCATTTTGGCAAGTTCACTCCTGTACTGAGCAGGTGCCCCCACCTTTGATAAAAAACGCGGATTATCATGATTGTTATAATAAAGTGCCATGTGACATTGATTTCCCAGCTGTGAAATCGTATCGGCCAAATATTCTTTATAAAACTCAAGATCGTATTGATAGGTATGATAACGCTTATGTCCCGGCGTTTCCAAATGATCAAAGGAAAACATCATATCGAGTTCTCCTCGGTCCTCTCCTGTCAAAAGCTTCTGCATCTGTGTCCCGATCCCAGGCATTTCTCCTATTGAAAAAGCCTGATAAGGATCCAACGCTTTTTCTCGTATTTCTCGTAAATAATCATGCAGCCTTGGTCCGTAAAAATAATGCTCGATTCCACAATATCCGATGACCTCTGCTATGGTCAGATTTCCATCCGGAAACTCTCTTTGTTTGGAAATATAATTAATAGCATCAAATCGGAATCCATCTATTCCTTGCTCCAGCCACCAGCGCAGCATCCCAATCATATCTTCTCTGAGTTCTTTGCATTCCCAATTCAGATCCATCTGTTTATCAGAAAAAAGATGAAGCACCCATTCACCGGTTTCTTCAAAATATCGCCATGCACTTCCACCAAAAAAGGAGGACCAGTTATTCGGAGGTGTGTCTTTACTTCCCTTCCTGAAAAAATAATAATTCCGATATTTTGAATTCGGATTCTTCAGTGCTT
>JAAYYM010000498.1 GCA_012515365.1 Clostridia bacterium | reverse complement strand
GAGGAGTAAAAACGCCCTCGACGAACGTTTTTGTGTGAATTTGCAAAATCGCCCAACACTCAAAATTGTTTCGCAACAACTTGCTCGCAATCACTTGCTCGCACTACTCATTATTTTTCACAATCGCTTCCCACAACCCATTCAAATAGGTGGCGCCTAAGGCTCTGTCATACAGTCCATAGCCTGGCATTGCTGTCTCATCCCATATCATTCTTCCATGATCAGGACGAATAACTCCATCAAATTCTATATCATATAAAGCCTTCATAATCTCATACATATCGAAGCTTCCGTCACTGGATAAATGTGCTGCTTCCTCAAAGTTTGTAGGGCTTATAAATTTCAAATTTCTAACATGGGCAAAATGGATTCTTCCTTTTAAAGAGCGTATCATTGCCGGAAGATCGTTCTCAATATTCGTACCATAGCTTCCTGAACAGAATGTCACTCCATTATGTACGTTGTCAACCATTTTCATCATGCGTTGTATATTTTCCTGATTGATGATAATCCTTGGAAGTCCAAATACCGACCACGCAGGATCATCAGGATGGATTGCCATATTAATGTCATACTTATCACATACCGGCATTATCGCGTCTAAGAAGTATTTCAAATTTGCAAATAACTTCTCCTCATCCACATCTTGATACATTTCAAATAAGTTCTTTACATCAGCAAGTCTCTCTGGCTCCCAGCCTGGCATCACATATCCATTGCTGTTATTGTCAATTGTCTGAAACATCGTTTCAGGATTCAGCGCATCTACTGCTTCCTGCGTATACGCCATTACAGTAGAACCATCCGCTCTGACTCTTGCAAGCTCAGTTCTCGTCCAGTCAAAAACAGGCATAAAATTATAACATACAAGGTGAATGCCCTCCTGTCCCAGGCGTTCTAATGTCGTAATATAATTTTGTATATGTTCATCGCGCATAGAAGAACCAATCTTTATGGAATCATGAACATTTACACTTTCAATTCCGGAAAGTTCAAGACCCTGTGCTTCTACTTCCTGTTTCAACGCATGTATCTGGTCTTTTTCCCATGCTTCTCCTGGAACTGAGTGATATAGGGTTGAAATAACACCCTGCACACCCGGTATTTGTCTTATGTTTTTCAGGGTTACGGAATCAATTTCATTTCCAAACCATCTAAGTGTCATCTTCATTCCGAACTGACCCTCCTATTTCAAAAAATCATAGTTTTTTTTATGATAAGGGCGCCCCACATTCGGAGCGCCCATCACAGTTCACTCTCTAACTATTTAAATCATGTTTCTCTAAATTTATTCCTCAGGAAGCATTTCTGCATCGCCGAATGTAGCTTCCCATTTTTCTTTACGTTCATCCATAACTGCCTGACCGCCTGAGCTTAAGTAATCTTCCATACCTGCATCCCATACTGCATCAAACTGATCTGCAGGAGCTGATACAGATGTATCAAAGATGATGTCTCTCTTTTCGATCATAGCAGGTCCAATACCTTCTTGAGATGTGATGTAAGGTACACGTACATTCTTAGGAGCTCTTGCGTCATTGTTACAAATATCATTTGATGTAATTACTAATTCAGGATCAATACCAGCATAGCTGTGTGCGATTGATTTCAGTGTTACATCTGCGTCCATTAAGTGAAGTCCGTTACATGTGATCGTCATATCAATGTTGTTAGCTGAATTCATGATTGGATCACCTGTAGCTGCAATAATTTCATAAGCTCCGTCTTCAAGAACTTTATGTGTAACGCCTTCATCACCAATCTGTAAGTACTGGATAACTTCTGGTGAAGTAATGAAATCTAAGTAAAGCATAGATGCAACTGGTTCCTCATTTGTGCTTGGGAAGAAGATCTTACGATCTCCAGCTGTTGAGTAAGAATATTTTGTATATCCACCCTTGCTGTCTTCGAAGCATTCGATTGCAACATAACCTGCATCATCGCCATAAGCTCTCTTTAAGTTAGCCTGGATGCTGTCGTCACCGTTTCTGTATACATAATCCCAGTTGTGGAAGATGGCTCCTACATAGCCAGCCTTCATCATATCGTCTTCTGCTGTATCACCTGCTGTATGAAGTGCGAAATCGTTCCAGATCAGCCCTTCGTTGTACCATTCGTTAAGGATACGTGTTGCTTCTTTTGCACCGTTCTGTGTTAAGAATCTCTCATCGAAGTTGTTGATGTAGAATTCTTTATCTGTAATATCAGGATCCATCTTTGATTCGATGAGTCCGCCAGCTCTCCAGCCTACATCTGTACTCATAGAGAAAGGTACCATTTTACCTGCATCAGAACCAAGAAGTGTATCTGCATTCTCCTTGAACGCTACAAGCATGTCATGGAATTCCTGAGTTGTCTTAGGAGCTTCCATATCTAATTTCTTTAACCAATCCTGACGAACAAATGCTACTGTACGATTTGTTACAGCTCTTTTTCCTTCAATCGCGTAGATCGCTCCTGTTTCAGGATCTTTATCCCAGTAAAGATTTGTCTCGCCTAAGAAATCCCAAAGGTTAGGAAGAAGATCTTTATATCCATCAATGTAGCTTGAAAGATCATGAACTGCGTCCATACCTGCGTATGTCTGAATGGATGCATAATCATAGGTCAGACAGATATCTGGTGCTGTACCTGCTGCAAGCAGATTGTTGATTTCTTCTACTTCTGTCCATCTTGGAACAGCTACATATTCAACTTCTACATTGTACTTATCAAGCATACCTTTTTTTACATATTCGGTGTACATGTTGTTTGTAGGATCTGTACCACCATCATTTGCTCTGTCGAAAACTTCAACAGTGATTTTCTTTGTTTCAGGAAACTTTCCGTCTACTAATCCTGAGTCAGCCACCTCTGTAGCTGCTTCTGTTTCTGTGCCATCCTCTGTAGCTGCTTCTGTTTCCTCTGTAGCTTCTGCTGCAGGTGTGTCTGAAACTGGCTGTGTTGCGCCGTTGTTACATCCTACCAGTGAAATACACATGGTTGATGCAAGTAACAATGAAATTAATCTCTTTTTCATTTTGACCTCCCTTTAAACTTTTAATTGGTTTTCAATTATTCTTTAACTGCGCCTAATGTAACACCATGAATGAAGTAGCCTTGTAAAAATGGATATATACACAAAATCGGTATGGTGGAAAACATAACGATCGCAGTTTTAAGTGAGTCCTGTAATCCAGGAGCTGAGAATCCTTCCTGTGCTGCCACTTCGACATTATTGATATTGCGAAGCAAGTTATAAAGCCACAGCTGTAATGGGAAGAAATCCTTGTTCTTAATGTAGAACAATGCATCTGAGTAACCGTTCCAACGTCCCACTGCGTAAAACAGTGCCAATGTTGCAAATACAGGTTTTGATAACGGCAGGTAGATGTTTAAAAGTATTTTGAAGAAGCTGGCTCCGTCGATTTCTGCTGATTCGCGGATACTATCCGGAATTCCGTAGAAAAAGCTTCTCATGATAATCATGTTGTATACGTTCAGTACGCCGGGTAAAATCAAGGATAATGGGCTATCCAGGATATTCAGGCTTCTCATCAACAGGTAATTAGGAATCGTACCTGCATTGAAGAACATTGTAATCGTGATAATGATGTTGATGATGCTTCGTCCTTTTAATTTGCTGAAGATCAGCGGATATGCACATAACGTCGTCATGACCAGTGATGCAACTGTACATATAGCGGTCAGCACTACTGTGAAAAAGAATGACTTAATATAATTTGCATTTCCAAGGATCGTCTTATATGCTTCTAAACTGAATCCCTTTGGGATCAAATATACTTCATGGCGTATCAAATGCTCAGGTGAGCTTAATGATCTTGCTAACAGATTTATCATCGGAACCAGGCAGACCAAGCTGATAATGATACAAATAAATACAAACACCCAGTCTCCTAATTTTGCTTTTTTTGATTGAATCATTTTACATATCCTCCTCTTTTTTTATCGAGGGTATCTCATTTCATGAGAACTCTCCCTCGATGATATCGTGGGTATCTCATTTCATGAGAACTCTCCCTCGATGATATCGTGGGTATCTCATTTTACGAGAACTCTCCTTTGATGATTACCAGATTCCTCGTTCGCCAAGTTTACGAGATAACCAATTGGCAAAGAGCAGGAAGAATACACATACGATTGACTGGAACAGACCTACGGCTGTTGTTAGTTCAAATTGTGAACCTCGGATACCGTTTTTGTATACGAACGTTGAAATAACGTTTGCAGTGCTCATAACCAGATTGTTCTGTAATGCGAAAGGTCTGTCAAAGTTACTTCCTACGATATTACCAAGCTGCATGATCAACAGTACAACGATCGTTGGTTTAAGCCCGGGTAATGTAATGTGCCACATTTTCTTAAATCTACCCGCACCATCAACTGATGCTGCTTCGTAAAGCTCCGGACTGATTCCGGTCATGGCTGCGATATAGATGATTGAGTTCCATCCAAAGCTTTGCCATGCTCCTAAGAATATGTAGGTTGCGACCCAATTGTTCGGATTATCAAGGAAGGGAATTTTTGATAATCCGATCATCTCGAGTACCATATTCACCAATCCATCTGTTGGTGCAAATAACTGCAGTGCCAATCCATAGATAATGATCCAGGACAGGAAGTGCGGCATGTAAGCAATTGTCTGTACGCATTTTTTAAATCGTTTCATGCGAAGTTCATTAATAATCAATGCAAATATGATAGGAACCGGAAATCCAACCACAAGATCGAGTAGATTCAGTGATAAGGTATTTCTTAATGCGTATAGGAAATCTCTGTTTGAGAATGCCTTGATGAAATACTCAAATCCGTAATTCTTTGCCCATGGCATTTCCATGACGCTCTTTCCGATCTGGAATTTCTTAAATGCGATTTGTACGAACCACATCGGTTCATATTTAAACACCAAAAAATAAATCATTGGCAAGAGTAACAAAGCGTATAACTGCCAGTATCTTTTGATGTATGCTTTTGCTTTTTCTTTTTTCTTAGCTGCATCTAACACTTGTACTACGCCTGCTGATGTTCCTGCATTTTTTGATGATGCTGCCATTTTTGAAGCTTTCATATATCTACCTCCCTAGCACTCATTTATTATCTTCTCTACTAGTATACAAGTATATTAGCACAATATATAGGATTTGTCTAAACGTAAAAACGACTAAATTATCAAGTCGTAATTTGGTCGTTTTGTACAAATAAATTCGAATTATGAAGTTTGGATTGTTTATATTTAAAATGTCACGGATGCTTCCGGCGCGATTACCGCTCCGCAGCTTTAATGCTCCGCATGTGTCTGGTTGATCTCGGTCTATACCTTAAAGTATTCTGGATGTGTCTGTCTGATTTCGGCCTCATCTATCTGGTATCTGTTCAGATGTTTGTCTACCAGTTGCTTCGCAAGCTCAGAATCCTTGTTTTTGATTGCTTCAAGCATTTGTCTGTGATCATTTACGATCTTCATATCCTTGACTGTCGTCATTGACAGTGAACGAACACGGTCAAAATGGATCATAATCGTAGATCGAAGTGAGTAAAGCGTATCCTTTTTTGCTGCAAAATATATCATCTGGTGAAATTCATTATCTAATTCGTATATACGTTTTGCTGCAGCATTCTGCAAATAAAATTCCTGCAAGGATACATTTTCTTCAAGTTTTGCTATATCTGTGTTTTCTGCCAGCTCACATGCTTTTTCAATAACAGCTGTATCCAAAACCTTTCTTAAAAATCTTGCTTCCTCTACAAGCTTTGGATCAATGAGTGACACATAGCTTCCTCTTTGTGGAAAAATTTCAATGATACTTGCTTTATTTAGTTCCTGAATCGCTTCTCGGACAGGCGTTCTGCTCAGTCCCAATGCTCCGGCTATCTCATTTTCACTGATTCCTGTACCGGGCTCCAGATCAAGCGATATGATGTTCTCTCTGATTTCCCTGATTGCATAATCTCTTGCTGTTTCCCCAGGCATCTTTTCTAACGTCTTCATAAAGCCTCCATGTAGTGGTGATAAGATTGGTTGTGTCGGTTGTGTTGTTTATCTTAGTTGTATTTTCTATGTACTTGTATACTAGTATTCTTAATATTATAACTAGTTTATTTTTGTTTGTCTAGTTTTTTCTGTATTTGTTATTTTAGTGTTATTTTTGCAAAAAGAAACGTTCATCTGAAAGCAAGTCTCTTTTTTATGAATCAAAAAACTACATTCTCTATTGATAAGAATTTCAAAATATCATAAATAATGGGGTTAACGACTCGAATTCATTAATTTCGAATCATTAACCCCATTATTGTTATAGTTCAGTCAGGACATATCACTCTTCACAATCCCACACATGACACGTCACTACACATTAATCTCTGCCTTCATACCTATCAAATCTTGATTTGCCTGAAGCACAGGATCTACGACATTTTTAAGAAAAGCATCCACTTGTTCCTTGGCTCTTCCTGTATATTTGGCCGGATCCATTGTTTTCTGTAGATCCTCAAGGGACAGATTAAAAGCGTCATCTTTGGCTATTAATTCCAATAGGTTATTATCCAGACCATTAACCTTGACATTTTTACCTGCTTCCATGGAGAGTTCACGGATTCTCTCATGAAGTTCCTGTCGATCACCACCTGCTTTTACAGCGTCCATCATGATGTTTTCTGTAGCCATAAACGGAAGCTCACTGCGCAGTCTCTTTTCAATGACTTTTTCATATACAACAAGACCGTCAACGACATTCAGACACAAGTC
>JAAYYM010000061.1 GCA_012515365.1 Clostridia bacterium | reverse complement strand
AATCTTGATTTTAAAGAGGCTGGCAAGTTCGTTTGCAACATCTGGTTTCGATGCTTCCGGCTTTGTTTCAATAAATATAGTCAGAATATCTTTTCCACCTAAGTGATCGATCATGACCTGATATTCACTAGATGCACCTTTGACATCACGGATCACATCCTCGATCTGGCTCGGGAAAATGTTACATCCTTTCACTTTAACCATGTCATCTGTACGACCGATCAATGTGTCAATGCGTGGATGTTTACTGCCACAAGGACAATCACCAAGTACAAATCTCGATAAATCATGTGTACGATATCTGATCAAAGGGGCGCCTTCTTTGACAAGTGTTGTGATTACGACCTCTCCAACTTCACCATCTGCTACAGGTTCTCCTGTTTTCGGATCCAGAATTTCAATATATACATAATCATCCCAATAATGCATTGCTTTGCTGTGATCGCAGTTGATCGCAATACCTGGACCATAGATTTCTGTCAATCCATAAATATCATATAACGATACACCAAGCTCTTTTGCGATACGTGCACGCATCTTGTCTCCCCAGCGCTCAGAACCGATGACACCTTTCTTTAAATGAATATGTTCACCGATGCCGCGTTTTGCAATCTCTTCTGCCAGTAAAAGAGCATAAGAAGAGGTCGCACATAATACAGTGGATTTCATATCCATCATCATACGCAGCTGTTTATCTGTATTGCCCGGTCCCATAGGGATAACCATGGCACCAAGCTTCTCTGCTCCGTTTTGGAACCCAATGCCTGCTGTCCACAGACCATATCCCGGTGTGATCTGGATTCTGTCCATATCCGTAATCCCTGCCATCTCATAGCATCGTGAAAACATAATGGCCCAGTCGTCGACATCCTTTTTGGTATAAGGGATGATAACCGGTGTGCCTGTCGTACCTGAGGAAGAATGAATTCTTACGATTTCCTTCTCCGGCACAGCCATGAGGCCAAGTGGATATGCTTCTCTTAAGTCACCCTTCCATGTAAATGGGAGCTTCTCAAAATCCTCCTGCGTTTTGATACCTGCGACATCAATTCCCTTAAATTTTTCCTGATAAAATGTACTATGCTTCATCAGTCTTTCCAGTTGTGTCTTTAGCATGTCAAACTGTGTCTGTGTCATTTTCATGTCTGTTTCTCCTTTGATCGTACAATATTAAAACGGAAGTTTGAATTTCCCGCGTTTTCCCATACCGCCCATCATTCCGGGAAGCTGCTTCATCATCTTTTTCGATTGTTCGAATTGTTTGACAAGGCGGTTAACCTCTGCGATGTCGACTCCTGCTCCCTTTGCAATCCTATGCTTGCGGCTTGGATTCAAGAGATCAGGATTCTGGCGCTCTTTCTTTGTCATAGATAATACAATGGCTTCTGTACGTGCGAGCTTCTTATCATCTACCATAGACTCTATATCAGCAGTATTGATTCCTTTTCCCATACCGCCAAGGCCGCCCATCATTCCCAAAAGGCTGGACATACCACCCATTTTCTTCATCTGATTCATACTTTCCAGATAATCTTCAAAGTCAAACTTGCCCTTTTTCAGCTTCTGAGCCATTTCCTTTTCTTTATCTTCATCAATATCGCCCATATTTTCCTGAACTTTTTCGATCAGAGAAAGTACATCGCCCATTCCTAGAATACGGCTTGCCATTCGATCCGGATAAAACTGTTCTAAGTCAGACAGTTTTTCACCCATACCAACATATAAAATCGGCTTTCCGGTAACTGCTTTTACAGAAAGTGCTGCACCACCTCTTGCATCACCATCCATTTTGGATAAAATAATACCATCCACGCCTACTTTTTCATCAAATTCTTTCGCTACATTAACGGCATCCTGTCCAGTCATCGCGTCTACGACAAGCAAGGTCTGATGTACATCTATTGTTTCCTT
>JAAYYM010000497.1 GCA_012515365.1 Clostridia bacterium | reverse complement strand
TGAAGAACATCCATAGCTCCACCAAAGAAGAATCTTGCATTGTTATCACCTGGGTCACCTGTGATCAACTCGATGTTGAAAGGACCTGCAGCGTTTTTAAGATCAAGAGCTTCTTCGATATATTCGCCCTGTTTTGTACCAACCATGTAGTTATCAAATGTTGCATAGTATGAAACTGCATCTGTGTTCATGATCAGACGGTCATAAGCGATAACAGGAATGTTAGCTTCTTTAGCCTGTGCAAGAACTGTTCCAAGTGAATCACCATCGATAGATGCGATAACGAGTAATTTACATCCATTAGAGATCATGTTCTCAATCTGAGAAACCTGAGTCTGGATATCGTTACTAGCATACTGAAGATCTACTTCATAACCAGCTTCTTTTAACTGTGCTTCCATGTTGGTACCATCTTGATTCCAACGCTGTAAATCTTTTGTAGGCATTGCTACACCAACAAGTCCGCCTGCTGCTGCATCTGCTTCTGGAGCTGCTTCTTCTGTTGTTTCTGCTTCTGCTTCCGGAGCTGCTTCTTCTGTTGTCTCTGTTTCTGCTACTGGAGCTTCTGCAGGAGCTGCCTGATTTGAACATCCAGCTAATAATGTAGCGATCATTGCTACGCTGAGTACTGCGCTAAGTAATTTTCTTTTCATGTTACTTAAATCCTCCCTTTTCTAAAAAGTGTTTGTTGTTACAATGAAAATATATCACGTATTGAATAGTATAAATTTGTGAACATCTTGAATATTTTATGAATTGTTGTTCACAATATAAAAAGTGCTAGCACTTTTTTGCGAAAAATGCTAGCACTTTTTATATTTGTCCTAATCAATTACATTCATATATACATCTTCTTTTAGATGAAATCCGCTGTTTATCACCACTTCATCCATATTATCCTTTGTAACACGTATGGGATCCAGTTTGATATAGGGGACTTCATAGGTTCCGTCAAAAAACGTATCCGTTTCTCCTATTTCCTCATGTTTTGCTAGTTTTACAGCATATTCTGCAGCTGTTTTCGCCATTTTCTCAACAGGTTTGTAAACCGTCATAAGCTGCGTTCCTTCGACAATTCTCTGACATGCTTCTAAATCAGCATCCTGTCCTACGACAGGAATCTTTCCTGCAAGTCTTCTCTCACTTAGTGCTCTGATCACTTCCCCTGCAAGACTGTCATTTCCACACATAATTGCATCTGCTGCAGATACAAGGTCGATATGCTCATTTACATATTCATATGCAGCCTCTGCTCTCCATGCTTCGCAATTATAGCTTCCTATGACATTTCCTCTATAGCTGTCTGTTACTTTTAGGAATCCCTCTCGAACCATTTCTACGTTATAATCAGTTTCCGGTCCGCAGATCATGACGACATCCGTATCACTTCCTGTCGTCTGAAATAGCGCCGTTGCCATAAAGGTACCTACTTTTTCATTATCAAATGAAATGAAGAGATCGGCATCTGAATTACGCACCAGACGATCATAACACATGACCGGTATTCCCTCTTTCTTTGCCTTTGCGATTACACCTTCCAATTTCACTGCATCAATAGGTATCACAACAATGACATCAACCTTTTTATTAATGAAATATTCAATCTGCGATATCTGCTCCTCGATCTCACCATTTGCAGTTTGAAAATTAACCTCTGCACCAAGCTCCTTTGCCGTAGAGACAAAAACATCTCTGTCACGCTGCCAGCGTTCGATTACAAATGAATCAAAGCTCATCCCTATTTCAAGCTTATCCTCTGTTTTTTCAACCTTTGTTTCTTTTGCTATTTCTTCTGTTTTACATCCGGATAGCAGACACACTGCTATAAAGACAGTTATGATACGAAGCATATGTCGATTCATCTTTTCACCTCTCCTTGAATTCGGTTGGTGTCACTCCTACATTCTTTTTAAAGATACGGCTAAAATAATTTGGATCCGAATAACCTATTTCAGCACAAATCTCTTTCATCGAAAGATTCGTTCCTAACAATAGTTTCTTGGCTTGATCAATACGGATATTAGTCAAATACTCGATAAAGTTTACGCCAACCTCCTCCTTAAACAGTTTGCTGAAATAATAAGGACTGATATCCACCTCGCGTGAAACATCATCCAGCGAAATATCTTTATTATAGCGCTCCATAATATATGCTTTTGCTTTTTCGACAGAAGAAGTAAATTGTTTTTCTTTATTCTGTACAACATTCTTGCATGCAAGAGCGATTTTAGAAATGAACCATGATTTTACTTCATCAAGCACCTGCATCTCCAAAATAGATGGAAGATAATCCTGTCTGGATAAGAAATGATAGGTCATACCACCTTCTTCATATGCCAGATGTTCTGCCCACAAAACAAACTCAAGTACCTTTAATTTGATATCCGTCACATGATCGGAATACGTCTCAACCATCCAGTCAAAGAAATGATTAGCAGCCATCACTGCCGCATTTTCGTTTCCTTTTTCAGTCATTTCGAAAATTTCTTTCTCTGTTTCGATCGGATAGTCCGCCTCATAGCTTACTGTTACAGGCAGATCCTTCACATGCGCTACAGAACCATTTGAATTACGCAAAGAACGCTGCGCTTCTTTATAGGATTCCATACAGTCATACAGCTTCTGAATGGAGCCGATTCCGGCTCTGAATTTAACATCAATGTGTTCTCCAAGCTTCTTGATCATTCGTCTGGATTTTTCTATGATTTCGATTCTTTCGTTATAATCCAGAGAATTTTTATGTGGCACATAAACAATGACTCTGTTTGCCATCATTGATCCAATCACACAAACAAAAAATTCTTTTACGATTTCCCTTAATTCTTTATAATAAGACTGTGTCTTAACACCGACACCGACTACATTTGTCAGATGATTTCCTTCTAGTGATTCTCCACACTCCAACACGATCATAAAACCATAATTTTCTTCAATCCCAAGCAGATTTTTGAAGTTATCAATTTCCTCTTCATAGTTTTCCTGAAATAGAATGGTATAAATCATATTGTTCTCTATTAGTGGAACAACCGTTTCCAGTTTTTCTTTTACCAATAGTTCATAGCTTCTCTTATTTCGTTCTCCATCTATGATATTAATGGCACGCTGAATGACTTCTACGATCCTGCCCTGCTCCACTGGTTTGTTTAGGTATTCCAAAACGCCAAGATTAATTGCTTCTATCGCATAATCGAATTTGTCATAGGCTGATAAGACAACAAAAATTGTGGCAGAATTTGCCTTTCTGATTTCCTTCATTGCATCAATTCCGTTAATTCCCGGCATCTGAATATCCATAATGGCGATATCCGGTCGGAAATTCTCGGCAAGTTCAATGACATTTCTACCTGTTTTTGCACATTCAATCTGAAATTGTCCGTGAAAATGTTTTTCGATAATGAATTTCAATGATTCTATTACAATTCCTTCGTCATCAGCAAGCATTATTTTATACATGTTTACACTCCTATCTATTCTGCAGGAATTCTGATGATAACTTCAGTTCCCTTATTTTCACCCTCACTGTTGATGAAAAATACATCCTCTCTGCCAAAAAATAATTTCAGCCTTGAGATAACATTGGTCAGTCCGATTCCGTTTGAATCCTTTGAAAGATCCGATGGTTCAATTTCCTGCGCCATTATTTGTTTGATCCTATCCTCTTGAATGCCGATTCCATTATCTTTAATACTGATGCAGATCATATCTTGGTCTTTATATAAAGAAAGAACAATCAAACCCTCCCACTCAATATTTCTAATTCCATAGTTCACACTATTCTCTACGATCGGCTGCAAAATCATACTCGGTATATGATAAGAAAGTAAGGTATCATCAATATTCTTTTGAAAATGTATTTCTCCGGAAAATCGTACATTTAGGATATAAATATAACTATCTACTAATTCAATCTCTTCTGCAATACTTACATTCTCATTATTTTTCTTTACGTTATAGCGAAAGAAATCAGCCATATTTTGTACATATCGATTGGTCTTATCTGCGCCCTCCATCATAGCCAGCTGAGCACCTGCGTTTAATGTGTTAAACAGGAAATGAGGATTGATCTGTGCCTGCAGGTATTTAAGCTGAGCATCCTTTAAATGGGCAGACATCATTAACTCTTTTTCTTTCATGGCACTTTCCATCTCGATCCTCTGTCTGATCTGCTCAATATACTCTCTGATACTTAACAGCATCTGATTAAAGGCCTTTGTTACGACACCTACCTCATCCTCTGATTTGATTTCGAGCAGCTCTCCATCCAAATGCCCCTGCGCGATCTCATCCGCACGTTTTGATAAATCCTTTAATGGATTTGTGATCGAACGAGTCACCAAAATAATCAATAACGTATTTGCCATTGCCACAACTACCAGAATGGACATACAAAGGATCTCCGAATACTTAAGAGAAGCAAGCAGGGTTTCATAATTTGTAGAATTGCTTTTGAATTGTTCGTTATTCAAACTATAAATATATGTGCTGATATAGGAAAACAGCTGCTCTGCTTTTTCATGTCCACTGATGTATTTATCTACATTTCTTCCTCGCTTTGCCTGTAATGTTTCATTGGTAATTTTAAGATAGGTATCTGACATATTTCGAATACTCTTTTCCATCAGTTTCATATCATTATTTGTTGTGATCACATTAAGCTCAGAAAGCTGTGTTGTATAGGTTTGGAAGCTTTTATAGTAAAGCTCGAGAGAGTCTGTACTCTTGGTTTTTAAATATTCCGTAAGACTAGTCTGTACATTATTTAAAGTATCCGCCATATCATTCAGACTTACATTACTTGCATAGATACCATCGATCTTTCCTATCATCTGATTGAGATTTACATACACATATAAATTTACACCAAAAATAAAAAGTGAAGTAAATATAAAAAGAAAGATCAATTTTGTTTGTATTGCAATATGCTGTAAACCTTTCCATTTCCTACTTTTCTTCATTATCTTCTCCATTTTTCAGATAATCCTTAATATTATTTGCATCTATTAATGTAAAATCAACCGAAAAATACTCACTTACATAACCAGTATCCAGATATTCATCTAACGCCTCTACACAGTATCTGCCCATTTGATTGGTGTTGATGGTGATGGTAGCATAAATGACATTTCTCTCAACTGCACGTAAAATTGTATCTGAATCATAATACCCAATAATTGTGATCTGGCCGACCTTATTCTGGTCAACGATCGTCTGGTACACACTGGTTGTATTTAATTCATTGAGGCAGACAATGATATCCGGCTGATATTCTTCATTCTGAAAAATGTCTCTGATAGATTCTTCTGAACTAAAGGCGCCATCACTGCTGATTCCGACCGTTTGAATGGTTATCTGTGTTTCATCCATACCTTCCTTTTCAAGGGTTTCCTGAATGGCTGAATAAATGATATTCTGTGAAGTATCTGTCGATTTTTTATCCATTAATATCAAGACACGAATCGGTGTAACAGGCGATTTATCTCCTTCTTGAGGTGCACTTTCAAGTCGTTTTCTGGTTTCTTTAGCTGCTCTTTTTATCAGATTACCATATTCACTTCCCAGATTATAATTACTGATTCCGACGAAGCTCTTTCTGGTTGATCCGATACAATCACTTACAAGCGTCACAACAGGAATTCCTTCTGAATTCGCACGGTAAATCAGTTTTGTCGTTTCATCACTTTCGTCTGCCTCCAGTATAATCCCATCAACATGTGAATCAATTGCAATCTCCATCAGATCACTCTTAGAATAATCCACAGAAAGATTTCTTCCCAGACGCTCTACATAAGCCCCTGATAATTCACCGGCTGCTTTCATTTCTTCATATACGGAATCCCAAAGCGTATCATCAGCATCTTTTGTAATCAAAACATACTGTCTCTCGTACTCTGTATAGGACTCCTCCGCAAAATCCTGATTATCTGTAATCAGCTTTCTGAAATATGCAAGACTAAAAACTGTTGCAATCAGCATGATCACTGTCAGACTAATCAAAAATATAGTCAGGAATCTTTCTTTTTTAGACAACAGCTTATTTTTTTTCTTCTCCATGAACATACCTTTCCGTGAGCTAATCAAGGGCATGAATATCTCACTGATACGTGAGGCATTCATGCCCTTTTATATTATAACTTATTTTCTTTCGATTAGGAAGTGTTTCCTTACTCTTCCATGGATTCGCTTTCATCCTCCGCCGGTTCCGGAATTCCTTTTGCCTTGCGGAAAATCTTCATAAACTCTTTACCTGTGATACTTTCACGCTCTAATAAATACTCAGCAAGCTCTTTCATTAAATCCTGATTTTCCTTTAATAAACGTTTTGCTTCCTCATAGGATCTCGAGATCAATGCCATCACTTCTTCATCAATCTTCGCTGCAGTTGTATCAGAGCAGTCTCTGACGAGATTACCTGATAAATATTTATCTTCTACAGATTCCAGCTTAACAAGTCCGAACTTGTCAGACATTCCATACTGCGTGATCATAGATCTTGCAATTCCTGTAGCCTGTTCAATGTCATTAGAAGCTCCGGTTGTAACAGAATCAAAATTGATTTCCTCTGATGCACGTCCTGCTAGCGCAGTGATGATACGCTCTTCCAATTCTTTTTTACTGCGAAGATGCTTTTCTTCATCGGGTACATACCATGCATATCCCAAAGCTCCCATCGTTCTCGGTACGATGGTGATTTTCTGGATCGGATCCGTATTCTTTTGTAGTGCGCTTGCTAATGCATGACCAATTTCATGGTAAGAAACAATTTTGCGCTCCTCTGCACTCATAATGTGATCTTTTTTCTCTTTACCCATCATGACCACTTCTATTGCTTCTAATAAATCCTTCTGATTTACGGTCTCTCTTCCATTCTTGACTGCATTGATCGCTGCTTCATTTACCATATTTGCCAGATCAGAGCCTACTGCTCCGGCAGTGGCAAGTGCGATCTCATTCATGTCAACGGTATCATCCATCAGCACATCCTTTGAATGTACTCTAAGTGTTTCTCTTCTTCCTTTTAAATCGGGTTTATCAACGATAATTCTTCGATCAAAACGACCCGGTCGAAGCAATGCTTTATCCAGTATCTCAGGTCTGTTCGTAGCTGCCAGAATCAATAATCCCTTCGAGGTATCGAATCCGTCCATCTCAGATAACAACTGGTTTAGCGTCTGCTCTCGTTCATCATTGCCACCATATCTGCTGTCTCTACTCTTTCCAATTGCATCAATTTCATCAATGAAGATGATACAAGGTGCATTTTTCTGTGCTTCTTTAAATAAGTCTCTGACACGTGAAGCTCCTACACCTACATACATTTCTATAAAATCTGAACCTGCCAGTGAAAAGAACGGTACCTTTGCTTCACCTGCAACTGCTTTTGCAAGCAACGTCTTACCTGTTCCGGGAGGTCCGACAAGCAGCGCTCCTTTTGGTAGTTTTGCTCCGATCTTTACATATTTCCCGGGATTGTGAAGGAAATCAACAACCTCCTGCAGCGATTCTTTTGCTTCATCTTGTCCTGCAACATCCTGAAACGTAACACCGGTTTCTTTTTCTACATAAATCTTTGCGTTACTTTTTCCTACACCCATGACGCCACCGCCACGTGACATCTTTTTCATCAAAAAGCTTAAAGCGATCCAGATCAATACGATCGGAAGAATCGTAGTCAGTATAAAATAAGCTATTGTACCTGACGAATCCGGTATTTTCTGTGAAAAAGTAATCCCTGCCTTCATCAGTTTTTCAGAAAGACTACTATCATCCACAAGTCCTGTATAATATGTCACCGGCAACATAGGATTTTTCTGATTTTTAGTCTCAATCGTAATGCGGTCAGAATCAATTAAAACATTTTTTACCTCTCCTGCCTCTACCATCTGCAGAAATTTGTCGTATGAGATCTCCTGATTCTGTGCTCCGCTTATCATTGTATTGATTAGTACCCAGAAAACAATTGTAATCAAAGCGGCAATCAGAAAAATCATCAACGTCTGTTTGTTTTTCGGCTGATCTGGATTACCGTTTTGGTTATTGTTTGATTTATCACCTGAATTAATATCCATTTTTACACTCCATCCATTTATCTTATGATATTACATTATATGGTTAGTTAGTAGATAAATCAATAAGTACTTTATGAAGGATTTCTAAACTTTTCATAGATAATCCGGTGTTTTCTCTCTTTATATTTCAAGTTCTTCCATTTTTTCGGTCACAATCTGTATCCGTTCCTTCGATATTTTTGCTGACAGATTAATCTCTGAATGAATTTCTCCATCCTTCATAAACAAAACTCTATCCGCTCTGGCAGCAACCTTTCGGTCATGTGTGACCAATAATATGGTCGTTCCTTCTTTATGAATCTCAGAAATCAAGTCAATGATTTCATCTGATGCTTTCGAATTCAATGCACCTGTTGGTTCATCGCAGAAAAGAATAGATGGCTCATTCATTAGTGCTCGACAAATTCCCGCTCTTTGAAGCTGTCCTCCGGAAACCTTTGTAATATCCCGATCCTTAAGCTCTAAGATTCCTGTCTTTCTCATCAAATTTTCCGCCTGATCCAGTATGTCCTGCTTTCTTTTCTTTTTTGCACGAACAGATAATAGAATGATATTGTCTAATATATTCAGATTTTTCAATAAACTAGGCTGTTGAAAAATATAACCCATTTTGCTGCTTCTTAACTTGGCCAGTTCATCTTCACTACACTCTGACAGATTATAATTTTCAAACAGTATCGATCCTTGATCAGCACGATCCATTCCACTCATACAAAATAAAAGCGTTGTCTTTCCGGATCCGGAAGGACCCATAACTGCTACGAATTCTCCCTTCTCAATGGATAGATTGATATTCTTTAATACATCATTCTTTTCACCCTGGTCTGTATAACTCTTATATAAATGTTCTGTCTTTATGATTTCCATATATATGTTCCCTTCTTAATATGTATAATATCAGTAATTTTATTCATTCATATGATCTGCTATACTCATCTGTCTGACTGCATATGTACTTCCAAGCGTTGCAAATAATACAGTCAGTAGCAGTAACAGGGGATAGCAGACATATGAAATCCACGGGTTTGCAACAAACACCAGTTTAGAGGCACCCATTGTTTCAAGAAAAATGCCAAATATTTTCTCTCCCAATGTATTTGAAAAAAAAGTTCCTGTCAGTATACTGATCACTAAGATCAGAACAGCTCTGGTCATATACTGTAGCTGTATCTCCCGGTTTGTAAATCCAATTCCCTTTAGTACTACAATACTGTATCTGTCTTTTACTATGATCATCCTCATAAATAATGATACGACAAGTGCTGCAAGAAAAAGTCCCAATACGGTCGATAGCAGTGACGTTTTCCTGATTGCCAGAATGCTGCTTCCTAATGTCTGCCGGATATACTGTTCGATGGCGGCTACTTTCACATCCGGGCATAGTGTCTGATATTCCTTTACCTTTTTCTCGGGATCTAAGCCCGGGTGAAAATCAACACAAATTACTGACCATAGTATCTCATTGCCCCTCAATGTCTCCTGCGATACTGTCTTTGCGGTAAGTCCTCCGTTCGTAATATCTGAATAGATACCTGTTACGGTCATCGCATATTCCGTATTTTCCTCTTTAATCAAAACCTGTGAACCTATTTTTTTTCCAAGTTCTTTTGCATTTAGATAAGAAAGCGCAATTTCATTCTCTTTTTGTGGAAACGTTCCTTCCACATAGGAAATCGGAAATTTGGACTGATCGCCCTCTTCCAGCTTTATATTTTTAATCGTTTGATCATCTAAAACAACGGATACATTCCTAGTATAGCTGACCGCATATTCACGAACGTCCTGATCCTGACTCAGCAG
>JAAYYM010000496.1 GCA_012515365.1 Clostridia bacterium | reverse complement strand
GGTTTTATTTCTTTTAATTCACGGAAATAGTTTCTTGCTCCGTCAAGGTCATAATTGTGTGCAAGAATATTTGCAGTCACATACACTTTTACACCTCTTTCATGGGCAAAAGCAATCCCTTGTGCCATCTCTTCTAAAGAAAAGTTTTTCGCTTTTGCGCGTAGCCCAAAGGCTTCTCCACCAATGTATACCGCATCCGCACCAAATATAACAGCTGTTTTTAATACTTCCAAGCTACTTGCCGGAATCAACAATTCAACATTTCTCATAATTTCCTCTTTTTCTACCGCTTCACACTTAATGTCACACCATCTCCCACCGGCAAAATAACCGTCTGAAGCTGTGGATGATGTTTTAATTCATACAAGTATTCTCTCATGCGGGAATGTATCGTTCTGTCTCTTCTTGTTACGGCATAGCGCGACTCGATAATATCCCCTTCCTGCAGTACGTTATCCGAAACAAGCAGTCCTCCTTTTGGAAGGAGCCGTAATACATCCGGCAGGAAATTAATGTACTGTCCTTTTGCCGCATCCATAAAAATCATGTCATACGGGCCTTCCAGACATTTTAAGATTTCTATCGCATCACCTTCTAAGAGTTCAATTTCATTTTCTTTTCCGGCTCTTTTAAAATTCTCTCTTGCGATGGGAATTCTCTTCTCGTATTTTTCGATTGTGGTAATATGACAGTTCTCCGAATACTCATTCATCAATAACGCAGAAAAACCAATCGCGCAACCGACTTCCAGGATAGATGCCGGCTTATGCATTGCTAACAAGAATTTTAAAAGGCTCTGCATTTCCGTCCTGATAATGGGCACATTGGTTTCTTTTGCTTCTTTTTCTATTTGATTCAAAAATGGAGTATTGCCTGTATCAAAGCTATTGATAAAGGCGGTCATCCGTTCATCAATTATCATCCGTTTCTCCCTCGGCATTATCGGCTGCCATAATTATCAGCATTTCATCTGCGGTCATAGATGTATTCAGCTCATAAGAGCCCGGAACCAATTTGTCCTTCTGCTCGGAAAGGAGATATTGTACATAAAACAAATCTTTATCGCGGATAAGCCCAAATTCTTCCAAGGCCTCCGCAACCTGTTTTGGTTTGGTTTCCTCTGTGAGTGTTACCGTATAATTAACGCCGGGATCTCCTGTCATCGGCTCCTCCGTAAATACACGGAATCCAAAATCATATGCTGTTTTTGCAAATTCAAATGCATGAATAATGATATAGGCTGCTATTGCTACTTTTACTACTGTAGTGGCAACCGAAATAACCAAATCTTTAATCTTATAAGCCGTTGACTTTTTCATGTAATATAGCTCCTTTAAAACAGCTTCTCTGTTTCGTTACTACCGTTCTTTTCTGATAATACCTAATGTAATCCCAGTCTTTCATGGATTTCCTTCTGAATCTCCTGATACATACGTGCCAGTGCAAGCTCTGCACTCAAATAACGGTCCACAAGCGGATTCGCACAAAGTGATGCATAATTCATTTCAAACTCTTCCATCTTCTGAAGCAGTTCTTCTCCATGATAGTTTTGTTGTATTTCCAAATTTTTATGACGATAATCGTCAATTTGTCTCTCAAGCTCCGGCTCTTCTTTCAACCGTTCTTTTTGAATCGCATAATTCTGATAGATTTCTGTCTGCGCAATTGTTTCTATAAAACTGCGCAGACTTTTTTCCATATTTTCATCCAGTCGTATCATATAAGTCATTTCCGGTTCTACCGGTCTCCATCTCTAGATTTCCATAATAATCGGCATAATCATCGGGCTTCTCTTCGTTCTCTTCCAGATAAAATCTGCCAATTCATCTCTTATACAATTCTTAATCCTTCCCCAATCGGATATTCCTTTATCAAGACACTTTTCTACTGCACCATAAACCACCTGTTGAGCTTCATCCATCAGCTCATCCGACTCACGCACATACACAAAACCGCGTGATATGATTTCCGGTCCTGCCATCAACTGGTTTGAACCTTTCTCCAGTGCAAGCACCACAATCATGATACCGTTCTCAGCAAGATGCTGTCTGTCCCGCAAAACGATATTTCCAACATCACCTACGCCCAGCCCGTCTATCAGTATCCTGCCGGCTGTAACTCTTCCGCCGACGGTTCCTTTGTCCTTTGTGAATTCCAGGACCTGGCCATTTTCTGCCACAAAGACATTTTCTCCGGGGATTCCCATTGTTTCTGCCAGTTTGGCGTGTTTAACGAGATGACGATATTCACCGTGGACGGGTACAAAAAACTTGGGGCGAACCAGGTTGATCATCATTTTCAGTTCTTCCTG
>JAAYYM010000746.1 GCA_012515365.1 Clostridia bacterium | reverse complement strand
CGGGATTGTTCAGTCTGTTGATGAATCATTTCCCCGATATGATTCACTCGGTTGATGAACAGGGAGGGATCGTTTATTTCAACCGCGCGGCGCTTGCGTTGTTGAATTACGCGGAAGGAGAGTTCGCCGATCTCAACATCCGGCAACTGTATGCGCCGGAGGTGCTGGAGGCCATGGAGAAGGGCTTTGTTGAAGTCAAGCAGCAGGCGGGGGAGAAATGTGTGGAAACACTCCTTGTGGCGAAAGACGGCGCACGCATTCCTGTCGAGCAACGGACGATCGCTCTCTGCGACGATACCGGGCGTTTTGTGCAAACCTTTACGGTCTCGCGCGATTTGCGGCCTCTGAAAGAGATGCAGGAAGCTACGTTGCGTTCCAACCGTCTGGCGGCGATCGGCGAGCTGGCGGCAGGTGTCGTTCATGACATCAACAACCCGCTGACTGCTGCGGCGCTTGCGAACGAAATGCTGCAAAACGCTCTGGAAGGTGATGATGTGCCTGATGCCCTGCGCGGGCAGGTGCTCGAATTGACCGCCATGATCAAAGAGTCGACCGGGGTCATCGAAAACATCGCCGGGCGACTGCGGGATTTTTCGCGAGGCGTCAAAGAGCAACATGCGGCGGTCGATCTGTTTGGTCCGGTCACGGATGCGCTCTTCATCTTGGGGCACAAGCTGAAAGCTGGCCAGATCACGGTGCAATGTCCGGTCGTCAAGGCTCGCCACTGGACGTTCGGTGATGCGAATCAGCTAGAACAGGTCTTTCTCAATCTGTTTTCCAATGCCTGCGATGCGATGGCCGGTTGTAAGACGCGAGAACTGTCGGTCGGGGTGCAAACCGTGACGCGCAATGGACGGGGATTCCTCTGCTGTACGATCCGTGACACGGGGGTCGGCATCCCGCCCGATGAACAGGAGAAGGTGTTCCGAGCCTTTCACACCACCAAGCCACGCGGGCAAGGAACCGGTCTGGGGCTTAGCATCTCTCGCGCGATTTTGTCCGAGCATGGCGGCGAGATCGCTGTCGCTTCTGTCGTCAACGAAGGGACATCTTTCATGGTTTATCTTCCCGTTTATAACCAGACGCAGCCGGTCGGGCACAGCGGGCTGTCTTTGTCCGCTAACGGCTAGACCGGTGTGGCCGAAAGCGCAGCGATCGGCGACCGGTTGTGAAGGTGCGTGATCGCCAGCGCGAGGGCATCGGCGGCGTCGTTCTGCGGCACTTCGGGGAGATTGAGCAAAGTCTTGACCATCTTCTGGATCTGCTCTTTTTGCGCGCCGCCGGTGCCTGCGACCGCCAACTTGACGCGACGCGGTTCGTATTCGTAAACCGGAATGCCCATACGGGCGCACTGCGCGATGATCGCGCCGCGCGCATGGGAAAGAATCAGCATGGTCTTGACGTTCTTCGCGTAGAAAATACCTTCAATGGCGACCGCCTGAGGTTCATGTTCCCGAATCAGCTTTTCAATGTCATCTTGCAGATGCAGGAGACAGGCTGATAAAGACCGGCCCGCCGGATTCTTCACGGTGCCGAAATAGACCGGCAACAGTCGCGACCCCGCTGCATCCAGGATGCCCACGCCGGTGGAACGCAACGAGGTGTCGATGCCGAGAACACGGACGGGAGAGAACGAGGTTTGGGATGACATCATGGTGGCAGCCTGTATGATAATGCTCTGCTCCATGCGTAAGCGCATGGGCAAAGAATAGAGAGTGCCCCGTACTATCGCAGGTCTAGGCAAGAGGAGCAAGGCCGATCTTGTAATCGTTTG
>JAAYYM010000495.1 GCA_012515365.1 Clostridia bacterium | reverse complement strand
TTCGGCGGTACTGTCAGGTTTCGTAAGGCCTCTTCCAACTGGTCTGTTGTTACACACATAACCATACATTGCCGGTCCAACAACTCTCGAATTGTCTGAACCTGCGGTAAGATAAGACGTCCTTTTGGTGCCTGAATATCCTGTGGCATCACGAGCAATACCAGATCTGATTTTGCGACCAAATTTCCTGTAATCAATCTTTGACCATGATTTTCAGGGATTAATCGTATCATTTCTGTTTTCACATCTTGTATTCCTTCTCCTGATTTTGCGCTGATCGGAATAATTTGTTCTTTTAGCTTCTTTGTCAGATTTTCAATAATAACATCTGTTTTTTTCGATAAATCAGTTTTGTTCAATACGATCAAAACCGGCGTATGATGCAGTTTAAAATATTCACACCATGACAATTCCTGCTCATAATCCTCTTGTGTTGCACTGATCACAATTACGGCAATATCGGATTTTTCTGCTGCAAGTCTTGTTTTTTCGACTCTTTTTTCTCCCAGCTCACTGACATCATCAAAGCCGGCTGTATCTATGATTTCACATGGTCCCAAAGGATGAAGTTCCATTGCCTTATAAACCGGATCCGTCGTCGTTCCTGCAACATCAGCAACGATGGATACGGCCTGATTGGTAAATGCATTGATAAATGAAGATTTTCCACTATTTGTTTTTCCAAAGATCCCTATATGCAGCCGATTGGCCGACGGTGTTTCGTTTAATTCAGGCATACGCTTCCTCCATTCTATTCGATCACTTCTTTGTGTAGGTCACTGCGCGTTCTTCATATTTTCCCATTCTTCACGCGTGATAGCATAGGCATACGAAATTTTATTCTTTTCATCCGGATATTCTTTCACTTTTCTCATTCCATTTGCAATAGCAGTAGAGTAGGAACCTACATTTGTATATTTCATATACGAATACAAGCAATCATATTTCGTATGTTTGAATGCCCAATCTCTGACTGCTCTCGCAGCTTCGCTTCCAAATCCTTTTTTCCAATATTTCTTATGTATATGGTATCCTATTTCCGGAAGCATTTCTCCATCAATATTTTGTAGTGTCATTCCACAATCACCAATGAACGCTCCTGTTTCCTTCAAAATAACAGCCCATATACCAAATCCATAGTCTTTATAATTCTGAATATTCCATTCAATCCAATGCTTTGTCATTTCTTCATCATAAGGCTTGGGATAATGTTGCATTGTTTCCTCATCTGACAAGATTTCAAATAGTGCTTCAAAATCCCCCAAACTGTAATTCCTAAGTATCATCCGCTCTGTCTCGATTACCATTTTATCCTCCGTAAGCCAATCGTTCTTACCTTCGTTCATATTTCAAATTTCGCTCATATTGATCACCTCATAATGATAACATAATGATGGTTGTTCTTCAAATGGCATGTAACAAATAAGTGACCCTTTGTACAAATAAGTAAACCCCCTCGAATCCGAGGGGGTACTTAGAAAAAAATCTAGAATAACAGAACCTAAATCACCTTTAGTTATCAGGCTGTAAAGTCTGCATCAGGGCATAAAAGTGTTCTGCCTTTCCGATGGTAAAGTATTGATACCAGGCTTCCAATGTGTCTGCCTTAAATACTCCCAAATGTTCAATAATCTGCTTGGTCCATAACAATCCTCCGGTGCAGCTTGCAGTGATTAAGTTGTGATCTGTCACCGAGGGCTCGTCAATATAGAAGCTTTGTCCTTTGTAATTTGGGACAAACATATCAAGAAATCCGGGACCGTTACTGGTATGCGAACGTTGATCCAATAATCCGAAATCAGCAAGTGCAACAGTTGCCCCGCAGATGGCACACACTGTAGCGCCTAAAGAGAGTAGATCATTTGCTTTTTCAATGATGGTGCGATGCTTTGCGTCATTCCATGTATCTGCACCGGGTAATATTAATGTACTTGTTTTCTCCATAATAATATCATCAATGATACAATCGGGTATGATTGTCATGCCGCCCATTGTTTTGATTGGCTCTTTTGAGTAACTAACTGTTTTGAGTGATACCTCTGGTGCATCCTTTTTAAAAAAACGTTTGGAATTCAACTCCGCAGTAACATTACCAATTTCCCAATCTGCTAAAGTGTCAAGAACATAGACATAAATCGTATACATAAATTTCCTCCATTTTTACTGTGTTGTTCTACCTGATTGGTAGATTTGCCTGATTACTTTCTTATTATATCGTGCAATTGTTGACAACAGTATGGCAACAATTTATAATTACACCAAGAAATTTTGGAAGGCGGACATAAAATGAAGGTTGACCGACTTGTCAGTATCATCATGATACTCTTGGAAAAAGACCGCATGGGTGCACAGGAATTAGCAGAAATGTTTGAAGTTTCACCCCGTACCATCTATCGTGACATAGATTCGATTAATATGGCTGGAATTCCGGTTTATTCGGTACCGGGAGTTGGTGGCGGCTTTGAAATTATGCAGAATTATAAAATTGACAAAAAAGTCTTTTCAACAACTGATCTGTCTGCAATCCTGATGGGACTTTCCGGACTTTCCAACATGATGCATGGCGATGAACTGGTCAATGCCCTTGCAAAGGTAAAAAGCTTTGTTCCCGCCGATCGGGTAAAAGATATAGAAATAAAAACAAATCAGATTTATATTGATTTGAGTCCGTGGATGGGCAATAGAAATATACAACCATATTTAGAAATAATCAAAACAGCTTTACAAGAAAGTAAATTGCTTTCATTTGAATATGTGAATCGTAACGGAAACAGAATTATGCGAACAGTCGAGCCATATCAGCTTGTGTTAAAGCACAGCCATTGGTATATTCAAGGGTATTGTCAGACAAGAAATGACTTTCGCTTATTTAAGCTGTCTCGTATAGCAAACCTGCGATTACAAGAGGAAACGTTCCTACCACGAGAATTTCAAAAACCTCAGCTGGATTTTGCTGATATGTGCGAAACAATACAAACGAGAATTAAAATTCGGATCCATCAATCTGTCATGGAACGTGTACTGGACTTTTGCACCTATGACGATTTTTTACCGGATGGTGATGAATATTACATCGTGGATTTTCCTTTCGTAGAGAATGACTACAACTACGATATGTTACTCAGTCTGAGGAATCAGTGTGAATGTCTGGAGCCTTTGCATATCCGAGCAAAAATGAAGCAAAGAATACAGGATATGGCTGCAATATATGAAAGCTCCTACCCCTGAAGATTATTAGTATCATAGCGATAAGCAAACTGATCATCCTCTGCGTCTATTGAATTTAATCCCATATTACTTTCCTCCATATTCATTTTCTCTTCCACAGATTCAAATCTAAAATTCGTTAAAATAGTTTTGTAGTTTTTCCACAAACTGACCAATGTGTAATCCATCCACAAAGGAATGGTGTGCCTGTACTGAAATCGGGATCATAATTTTTCCGTCTTTCTCATCATACTTGCCCCAATCAAAAAGCGGTGTTGCATTATCTTTCTTTCCCGAATTTGTATGAGAAATATGAGTATATGTAACCCAAGGCATAGGAGAACACTGAAATACATCGTTTCCCAGCGGTCCTGTGAAATATTCCTTTTGCTCATTTGCTGTTTTTGATGCCAATTCACAATACTCTCTTAAATCATCTATCATAGGTACATGAACGACCTTAAAAAGTTCGGTGTCTTGGTTCAAATATGTAAAAGCAGTATCCACCCTGTCAAATAGAACGATTTTTCCATCTAAAAATCGATACCGGAACGCTTCAATTTCGTTTGCACATTTACAAACTGCATATACCATTGCCAATGTGAAGGAAATCCCCTGTTCCTTAACCATCCTCTTAAATTTGGTAATATCTGCTTCAAACGTTACACAAAATGCCGGTTCAACACTGTTTCTGAAAACCATGCAGTGCATTGCCCTTTCCCATGTTTGTTCATTTATAATCTGATAAGAATTAGCCATCTCATATCCTTCAACTTCACCTATTCTGATGATCAAAAAAGATAAACCCCTGCTTTTCCAAAATCTGCATATACTTAACGAGCCTGTCATAAAGCGGCTCCGCCTTTTCTCCAAAATACGCGCTCACCTCTGTTGCTATGTGGTAAACTGTATGCTCACCGTCTATCAATGGCCATACAAAGCTTCCCATTTCATCCAGATGTATTTGTGATACCTTTGGTCTTTTGAAACATTTTTGAGCGATCCTGTTAAAGATTCCTCTGTTCTCGATGAACAGTGTAATATTCTTTTGTTCATTTTGTTCCCACTTAAGCTCTTCCCTTCGATGAAAAATGAGATCGAGAAAATTACCGTCTTCGTGTTTCTTCATTCCGCCCCTCCACTCATTTTTCCTTGATTGAAACTGCCGATGATTTTAGAACAGATAACACAATCAGAATTAAAACGATTACAGATCCAACTGTTCCTGTATTGATTCTGTTTGAAAAGTCAAAATAACCTGAGATGCCTGTAACCGCAAATACAGCAAGTAATAATCCAACAAGTCCTTCTCCGGCAATCATACCTGAGCAAAACAGGATCCCATTTGTATCCTTATTTTTCTTTTCAGAATAGCGCCTGGTTAATCCGCCAATCATAATACACGCACTTAATTCTAACGGCAGATACAGACCAATTGCCACTGGGAGCACCGGAACTTTTAAAAGCTCGATTACGATGGCAACAAATGCGCCTATCAATACAAGACCCCATGGTAAATCGTCACCCATAACCCCCTCAACGATCATCTTCATAAGCGTTGCCTGAGGTGCCGGAAGGTCTGGCGTGCCAAAACTCCATGCCCTACTCAACAAAAACAACACGCCTCCTATTACAAGTGCTGCTGTCACGGATCCTATTATTTCTCCAATTTGCTGCTTTTTCGGGGTTGCCCCCAACAGATAACCCGCCTTAAGATCCTGAGAGGTATCTGATGCCACAGCAGCAATGATGCAGATTACGGAACTGATAGCAATCGCCCCCTTCCCTCCGTGCATCCCTGTATCGCCAGCCACTTTCAATATGAGCGTCGTGAATAACAACGTCGCAATTGTCATCCCTGATACAGGATTGTTACTGCTGCCCACCAGACCTACCATCCTTGACGCAACTGTGGAAAAGAAAAATCCGAGTATAACGATTATAGTTGCTCCCAACAATGTAACCGGTATGACCGGCAGAAGCCAGATTGTAATAATCAGCAAAACAACAGCACACAGAATGAATCTCATATCCAAATCCTCATTTGTACGCGTTTTACGTTTGGATTCTCTGCTTTTCATTCCTTTGACTGTATCCCGAACTGTCGCTATGATCAGTGGGAATGACTTGATCAGACTGATCGCTCCTCCGGCAGCAACTGCTCCGGCTCCAATATATCTGATATACAGCCCCCAGATTGCACTTGCTCCCTTTGCTGCATAAATTGCTTCGATTGTCTCTGTTCCGGGAAACACGGTCTGCCCGGCTCCAAAAATAACAATACAGGGAATAAAAACCAACCATCCGAGTATGCCGCCTGCAAATATGAACGATGCAATACTCGGTCCGCAAATATAGCCAACCCCAATTAAAGCGGGATAGATCTCGGTGGATACTTCTGTTTTCAAGGCACTGATTTTAGCCGTAATTACTCCCGGCACCACCTTTAACCCATCAACAAGAAACTTAAATACGCCGGCTATTCCCATCCCTGTAAATACAGTTATAGCACTTGAGCCACCTTCTTCTCCTGCCAAAAGCACTTCAGCACAAGCCGCCCCTTCCGGATACGGCAATATTCCATGTTCTTTTACAATCAAAGCATTTCTCAGTGGAATCATGAAAAATACGCCCAGAAGTCCTCCGCATATAGCAATCGCAGAAATCTCCAGCATACTTGGTTCATTCATCTTTCCTTCTGCTGCCCATAAGAATAAAACAGGAAGGGTGAAGATAGAGCCTGCTGCCA
>JAAYYM010000060.1 GCA_012515365.1 Clostridia bacterium | reverse complement strand
TGGATTTTTATTGTTTCTGTTTCATTGATGCAACACACGGTTGGTGCTATAAAGGGTGAAAACCGGGCTGCTAACTCAATGATTCCCGAGCCATTCAATAGAAATATCAAGCGGAATCTGTCATCAATATGGTTTTCGCAATACATTCCTTCCCTGACCACAACTGGAACATTGGTACCAATATAAAAATTAACCCCCAAAGTTGAAACTCTCATGTTTTTCCTCCATCTATGCAATTAAGTGAAGATGTTTTGTGAAATCCAAGGCCTTACCCCACTTTTATGAATAGGGGTTTCTTCAGATAGAGTAAAGTCTCCATCTAAGGCTTAATGCATATTTTACTAAAAAGGCGTGATGTTCAACTTTGTTGAATTTATTAACTTTCTCTTACAATTCATGAAGATATTAAATCATTTTTTACCATTTGTCAAGTAGATATCAGGGGGGCAGAAATGATTAGATATCCACTGCAATAAACCGTTTGGGCAATAAGCTTTCCATCTGTGAAAAATCCTTCGGACAGGTAACTTTTGAAGATGCGCACTCTCAAGTGTCACCCTCTCAAGTGTCACCCTGAAAGAACTATATGGATCCCGTAGTCAAGCATATTCCAAGACGAAGGCCCCCCTGTCACCTTGACTATTTACATAAGTATTGTTACCATAATCCCGAGTTTGACAGTTGAAGAATATAGAAGAGGCGCTAAACGTTGAAATTTCAAGGTTTACGCCTCTTTTCTACTTTTCAAGAATGTTGTATGAGAATGGTCTCTATAAATTTTTTCTGCATTTTTTGTTGAGTTCCTTTGGTAGGTAGTATTGCTTGTCTAATCCCAGGGCAAATACTCCCTCTAATGCGCTTAATGTTTTCGAACCTGTATACTGTGCAGCGTAGCAAAGGTCCGAGATGTTAGCTACCTGCATGTTCTGCAGAGTTTCAATGATATTCCTCGTGGTACAATGCGTACTTTTATCGAACCTGTTCAACTTGACTTCAAGCAGCCTGTAAATCAATAGGGCTGTGTAGCAAATCATGAAGTGAGCAATGATTCTTTCTCTTGTGCGGTGGAAATATGGCCTTGATGCGAAATCCGTCTTGAGTATTCTGAAACAATCTTCAATCCGGTAACGCTGCTCATTGATGGCGAGTATGTCCTTTACGCAATCATCCAGATTTGTAGCGATAGCATAAAAGCCGTCATACTTTTCTTCCTCTTTGATTTTCTCAAGGTCTAGCTCATATTTATCTTTTGAATGTTCCATCTTCTTGATGAATCGGGTAGCATCATTCGGCCCCTTTTTGTATTCGTCAGGATCCATTTTCTCAAGAATCTTCTTTGCTCTTTCAATTTGACGATTCCTGATGAAACGTTGATATTCCATGCTTTTCCTTGAAAACGTAATGATGACGTGCTGCTTTAATGCGGCCTTTGATTTTACCTTCTTTATTTTTCCGTTATTCAGAACCTTCTCTTCGTAAAGGCCTACATCAAGCAAGGTGTTTGCCTCAATGATTTTGTAGGCCTTGTCTTCGTAAAGAGATATGTTCTTTTCATCTTTTCTGTCAAAGATTTTCAGTGTCTCAATGCTTACAGGTGAATCCTTAGAAAGAAGTCTGTAATCGCAGTCATTGAATACAGCCTGCTTCAGGACATCGGATAATTTCTTCACTGACTGCGTAACAACAAAGGCTCTTCCTCCCATGGAGTTAAAGTTTCTTATGTGATAGGAACTCAAACCTGCATCAGCACAATAGATGAATTTGTTCTTCTCTTCGCCGAACATCTTTACAAGCTCTTTTTCAAGAGGAATAGCAGTTGTCTGCTCACTTGTGTTACCGGGTGTTATGCACATGGAAATCGGAATTCCGTTGGTATCCATAAACAGTCCCATTTCAACAAGAGGGTTAGGTTTATGGTCTTTGGCAAAACCATATTGACGAAGTCCTGTAAAAACTTCTCCGGTAATCTCGTCTACATAGTCCGGATCCTGACTTTCAGCCTCGCAATAGTAATTAGTGCAATCATAATAGCAGACGGCGGTATTGCGTTTAAGAACCTTTCCACTTGCTTTAAATAGGTGTTCGATATATTCGTTGTAGTGTTCATACATCAGATCCATTGTTCTCATGACATGTTGATAATCAAATACAGGTTCTTCATAGAAGGTATTCAGCTTTTCAAAGCTTCCAAGTTTTGAATCAGGGGCAAGAATCCTTGAATAGGTCATAAACCTGTTTACAAGGTCAGGTTTGAAGCTGAATTTCCTGTCTCTGGTGACATCATTGAAAAACTTATCAATCTCAAGCTGGTAGTACAGTCTTTGCAAATACAAATAGCCCGTGTTTTTCAATGTACTCGCAGAAGCGGCCTCATCTGTTAATCTGATTTTTTCAGCGAAATCAAGGTGTATCTCCATATCAACCTTGTTATTTTTCTTCGCTTCCTCATTGTACTTTGCAACCTGTTCTATTGCGTAAGCAAGAGGATCATCAGTAACCTTAAGCAGTTCCGAGTGTTTACCTATTCTTGCGATATTTTTAGTTGTAACTTTCTTTCCATTGCGGACTCCGAGCTGCATGAAGTACATCGGATCCTTGGATTTTCTATCGTACCAAAGTTTCATATTTCCCCTTCTTTACTCACATATGAATCATTTTGTATCGTACCCAAAAGTCATATATCTCTATTATACCACACCACACAACACCATGCTACACATACAACAAAATATTTCTAAGAATTTGACAGATTTTTTGCATTAAAAAAGCCCATTTTTCAATGGGTTTCAGACTTTTTGATTTATGATTTTCAGCAACTAACTGTCAAACTCCCGGAGGGATGAATCCGTTTATTTAAAAATCCAGCAGGATGCCGATATGTTGGATCACTTTGGCGTGTTTGAAATCTGGGTACATTTCGCATATGCCATTCACCATGGCATGAATATGAAAAAAGCATGTGACTGGCTTCTCAATGAACGCCCAAAAGAGGATCAAGGATTTTTGTCTGAGCTGCACTTTGATTTTTCAAAGATGATTTATCAAGAGAAAATGCAGTTTTTGTACCAGTTCGCAAAACGTATGTCGGTGGAGGTTGAAGGAAACATCGTTTTAGATGAAATGGGTGATAAACAAAAAATTTCATCTTGATTAATGCGGCGGATCTGTGTATAATCCCGAGTTTGACAATTGAAGAATATAGAAGAGGCGCTAAACGTTGAAATTTCAAGGTTTACGCCTCTTTTCTACTTTTC
>JAAYYM010000494.1 GCA_012515365.1 Clostridia bacterium | reverse complement strand
TAATGGATGGATATATTGTTGTGACGTATAAAGGAACTACGATACAATGGTTATCCTATTTGATATCAGCAGTTTCTATCATGATTATGATATCAGCTGTAGTACTACGTAGGAGGAATCGAAGTGAACGCTAATCGCATGTTGTTATTCACAGCCTGCATTATTTGCTTAGCAGGATGTGGAAAACAGACAAACATAGAGGAAAACCCACCTAAAGAAGAAGTTGTGGAGGTTATGAAGGAGGTCATCGAGGAAGAACCGGAGCCTCAAATTTCAGGAAATATTTTAATCAATCAAATCGGATATGAACCTGAGACACAGAAATTAGTTATTTTTCGAGGTGAGAGAAAAGAACTCAGCTTTGATGTGTTAGATGAAAAAACAAATAAAGTAGTCTATAGTGATTCTATATTAGAAAAAGAGTATAATGAGAAGTCAGAAGAATATACGTCATATGGTGATTTTTCAAAATTAACACAGACGGGTGAGTATTATATTCTGGTCGGAAAAGAACGATCAAAGACATTTTCCATTCAGGAAGGTATTGATCAGACGTTACTTCAAGACCAGCTTGATTTTTTTAAGCATGACAAGACTTCTAAAAATGAAGAAACCAGGTCTTTGATTGTAGTGGATTTGCTGCTGACACAGGAGTATTTTGATCAAGATAATGAAATTTTGCATGAAACAGCCAGAAAAGAAATTGATGAAGTATTAAATTCTGATAAGGCAAGTGGTGTTACGGTTGCAGCTCTTGCAATGTTTGCAGAGTGTTATCAGGACGTAGATGCTACATACAGTGCCCAATGTCTGAATAAAGCAGAGGAAGACTGGAAGCGGCTAGATCAATCTTTAGTAAAAGAGTTATACTGGCCAACTGCGCAGTTATATAAAGTAACCGGCAAATCGGTATATCAGCAAATGCTTCAACAGTGCTTTGATGAAAACGTACCAGAAGAATTAGGAAAAAGCAGTGATGGATTATTCGGAACACTTGCTTATTTAACAACTACTAAAAAAACAAATGTTGAAATATGTACAACTCTAATGAATGCTTTGTTTGATCAGGCAATTGATCTGATTGAGTTGTCCAGTAAGGATGGATATAAAGTAGCACTCGATGAACATTATTCGACTCAGAGTGGAAGTGAACTGGTACAAAATGCAAGATTGTTGACGATTATGAATATAATAAGTAAGAGTAAGGATTATGTATTGGGAGTAGAGAATCATGTAGCTTATCTCGGTGGCAGAAATCCATTTGAATTATGCTATCTAAATGAAGAAGAACAATTATTTCAGCAAGAGTCATATGTATTCATACTGAATGGATTGATAAAGGCATATGAAAGCGAGGAATAGAATTATGAAGATTGTTGTACTGGCAGGAGGAACAAGTACTGAGCGAGATGTCTCTTTTTCATCAGGAAGAGGCGTATATGAGGCATTGAAAAGAAAAGGACATCAGGTAATTCTTCTTGATCTGTTTATGGGATACGAAGCGGCAGCAGAAGAAATTCCGACATTGTTTGAACAGGATATCGACTGGGCAGCCAATATAGGGGCGATCAGTGATCAGGCACCGGATATCGAACAGGTCAAAGCACTTAGAAAGGATCAGTCTGACAGTGAGATCGGTGAGAATGTGATTTCTATCTGCCAGCAGGCTGATATTGTTTTTCTGGCTTTACATGGACAAAATGGAGAGGATGGAAAGGTACAGGCGGCTTTTGACCTATTAGATATCAAATATACGGGTACAGGTTACAAAAGCAGTACACTTGCAATTGATAAATCCATATCAAAAACGTTATTTAAACAAAACAGTATTCCTACACCACATGATATCACGGAACAATGTATGGATCTTGGTACATCACCGGCATACCCATGTGTAATAAAGGTTTGCTGCGGAGGATCCAGTGTAGGAGTTTATATTGTTCATAATGATGAAGAGTACCAGCTGGCAATGAGGGATGCGGTCCGTTATGAAGGAAAAATTCTTGTTGAGCAGTATATCAGGGGACGAGAGTTTTCTATAGGAGTAGTTGATGGAAAAGCACTTCCGATTATTGAAATTGCACCGATTGTAGGATTTTATGATTATAAGAATAAGTATCAGGCAGGCAGTGCAGTAGAGACATGTCCGGCAAAGCTTGATCAGGTAGTATCAAGTGCTATGATGCGTGTTGCTGAACGTGTCATACGTGTATTAGGCATTGAAACGTATGCCCGAGTAGATTTTATGATGGATGAGAATCAGAATTTTTATTGCCTTGAAGCGAACACACTGCCAGGTATGACACCGACTAGTTTGCTGCCACAGGAAGCAGCAGCCATAGGTACTGATTATGATGATCTTTGTGAATGGATTATACAGATCTCACTTGCAAAATATAAGGAGAACAATAACTAATGAGAGGTTTGACACTTAAGAATATAGCAAAAGCATGTGCAGGAGAATATATCGGCTGTGAGGAAGCTAAAAATCAAGAAGTAACTTCTGTAGAAACGGACAGCAGAAAGATAAAACAACATTCTTTATTTATTGCACTGCTGGGCGAAAAGGTAGATGGACATGATTTTGTTACTCAGGTTTTTGAACAAGGTGCAGCGTGTGTAATCAGTGAGAAAAAATTGGAGCTTCCACCAGATCAGCCATATATTTATGTGAACAGTACTTACCAGGCACTTAAGGATATCGCAAAGTATTATAGAAGTATCCTTAATATTAAAGTGGTAGGAATTACCGGAAGTGTGGGTAAGACCAGCACAAAGGAAATGATCGCATCTGTTTTGGGAAAACACTATCAGGTCCTTAAAACACAGGGAAATTTTAATAATGAAGTAGGACTGCCATTGACAGTATTGAATATCAGGGATGAGCATGAAGTGGCGGTTCTTGAAATGGGAATCAGTGATTTTGGTGAGATGCACAGATTAAGTGAAATAGCAAAACCGGATATCTGTGTGATTACAAATATTGGACAATGTCATTTAGAGAATTTGAAAACAAAACAAGGAATTTTGGATGCAAAATCAGAGATTTTTGATTTTATCAGTGAGGAAGGAAGTGTCTGTCTGAATGGAGATGATCCGTTACTAAGGACGATTCAGTCGGTCAAACAGATTCAGCCTGTTTTCTTTGGCCTTTCTGATCATAATGATGTATTTGCGACTGATATTTTAAACAAAGGATTACTAGGCACACAGTGTACCATTCATGCGGCTGGAGAGACCTTCGAGGTTCAGATCCCGATCCCAGGTGAACATATGGTAGATAATGCACTTGCGGCAACAGCTGTTGGCATTGAGTTATCATTAAGTATTCAGGAGATAAAAGAAGGTATTGAATCAGTTGAAGCGATTTCAGGAAGAAGTCATTTGATTTTTAGTCCCAACTGTCTGATGATTGATGACTGCTATAATGCAAATCCAGTTTCAATGAAAGCAGCAATTGATTTGCTTTGTCTGGCAACGACGCGAAAAGTGGCTTTTCTGGGTGATATGTTTGAGCTGGGTGCTAATGAAGTAAAGCTACATAAGGAGATAGGAAAATATGCAGCATCCAAAGAAATGGATTTATTGATTTTTGTTGGCAAATTAGCGGTATATATGGAAGAAGCAGCACAACAGCATTGCTATGAGACACAAAATACGAAAACAAAATGTCTGCATTTTAAAACAAAAGAAGAAGCCGAAGACCAGCTTCAGTATCTTTTGAAAAAGAATGATACCATATTGGTCAAGGCTTCTCATGGAATGCATTTTGAGGAGACGATTCAGTTGGTCAAGACGTTAGATCTTCAATAGAATTCTTTTTTAACATTTCTTCTATTTTATTCTGTGTATAGGCTCCAAGGAATTTTTGATCTTCTTTAGAAAGCTCATGAATGATGATTGGCGCACCATATTCCAAAATGACATGGCATTTTTTCATTTTTGGCAGATGATTTTCAAATATTTCTGCAGAGTTTGTAATGGCAATCGGAATGATTGGACATTTTGCTTTTTCTGCAATCTTTAGGCTTCCTTCTTTAAAAGGAAGCATTTCTTTTTCTTTATTTCTGGTACCTTCTGGGAAGATACAGATTGAAACACCTTGCTTGATCAATTCAACAGAAGCAAGGATACTCTTTAATGCCTCCTTTATGTTCTGACGATCAAGAAACTGGCAATGCAGATATTTCATCCAGATAGATAAAAGAGGAACCTTTAGCATTTCTTTTTTTGCAATATATCCGGTAGGACGTGGCACACGTGTATAGGTCAAAAGAATGTCAAAGTAGCTTCTGTGATTAGCTACATATAGTACCGGAGTATCTTTAGGAACATTTTCTTCTCCGATTATGGTCAGTTTGGTTCCGGCAAACCAGATCACGACGCGAAAAGCCCAGTTAACGATTGCAAGTGAACTGGTATCTTTTAAATGTGGATTGAATTTACCGATGATCCACTCAACAAACATGATCGGTATACTGAAAATAAGAAATAAAACAACAAATGTTGCAGCAAATATAAATCTGATCATACGTTCACATCCATTTCATTTATCTTTATGAATAAACAAATTATATTCCGGTTAATTATACTTCCTGATCTGAAAATAGACAATACTTTTACGCATATTAGTGGTGAAAAATAGTGAGTGTGCATATAATTTAGCAGATATTGAAAGTAGGAGTGTATCATAAATGAATAAAAAAAGAAAAATACTGTTTTTGGGAGTATTGGCTGTAGTTTTGATGATCGGAGGCTGCAAGGCTGAGATCACTGGTTATGAGAAGGTCAGTGATCTAAATTACACGGTTATGAATAAGGATGAAATACCAGAGGATCTGGCAGCAATCATTGAGGAGAAAAAGGAGAATATATTTAAATTTACATATAGTGATCAACAGTTTTTATATATCGTAATCGGATATGGTATGCAGGAAAGTGGTGGATATGATATACAGATCAGAGACCTTTATCTGACATCCAATGCTATATTTTTTGATACAGAGCTGATCGGGCCAAAGAAAGCTGATGAGACTATGAAGGGATCTTCTTATCCTTATCTTGTAGTAAAAACAGAACTGATGGATCAAAGAGTAATTTTTGAATAAATATAATCATGGAACAACAAGAATCGTAAAGAATGAAATATGAAGTAAAGAATGAAATATAAAATAAGGAACGAAATATAAAATAAAGAACGAAAAATGAAATAAAGAACGAATCATGGATAAATGCTGACATCGATCATGAAATCTGATAAACTAAAGTTTAGCAGATATAGCAAGGAGGATTTATAAGAAATGATTATCAAAAATGGAACAGTCATAAATCCGATTGATCAGACAGCGGTTCCTTTAGAAATTCAAATTGAAGAAGGAATCATCACAGCGATAGGAACGAATCTTAAGTACTCAGATCAAGAGAAGATCGTTGATGCCAAGGGCTTGTATGTTGCACCAGGTCTGATTGATGTACATGTACACTTCAGAGAACCCGGTTTTGAGTATAAAGAGAATATTGAAACAGGTGCAGCGGCAGCTGCCAGAGGTGGCTTTACTACAGTGGTCTGTATGGCAAATACAAAACCGGCAGTTGACAGTAAGGAAACACTACAGTATGTAATTGAACAAGGACAGAAAACGCCGATACATGTTCTCTCTGCAGCTTGTGTAACAGAAGGAATGCGGGGAACAAGTATAACGAACATGGCAGAGCTTAAGGAAGCCGGTGCTGCAGGCTTTACAGATGATGGAATTCCTATTATGGATAAAGAATTGCTTAGAACTGCTATGGAGATGGCTAAAAAGCTGAATCTGCCGATCAGCCTGCATGAAGAAGATCCGTCATATATTCAAAATAACGGAATCCATGCGGGAAAGGTGGCTAAGCAGCTTGGAATAGGGGGCTCTCCTTCAATTGCAGAGGAAAGTCTGGTGAAGCGTGATCTGGAGCTTGCATGTGAAACCGGCGTCAGCATCAATATCCAGCATATTAGTTCTGCAAAGGCGGTACAGCTGGTCAGAGAAGCAAAGAAACGATCAGATGCTGTTCATGCAGAGGCAACACCGCATCATTTCACATTAACAGAAGAAGCTGTTCTCAAATATGGAACATATGCTAAGATGAATCCTCCATTACGTACGCAACAGGATCGACAGGCGATTATCGAAGGGTTAAAGGATGGAACCATTGATCTGATTGCTACAGATCATGCCCCACACAGTGTAGAAGAAAAGAAACGCCCGCTTACTGAGGCACCAAGCGGAATTATTGGACTTGAGAGCGCATTAGCTGTGGGAATTACATCTTTATGTAAATCGGGATATCTGACATTAGCGGAATTGATTAAAAAAATGACGCTGAATCCCGCAGACCTGTATCATTTGGATGCCGGCACAATAGAAATAGGGAAAAAGGCAGATTTGGTTTTGTTTGATCCAAGTGAAACATGGGTGTATGAAACATCAGTATCAAAAGCAGAAAATACACCTTTCATAGGGCAGACGCTACAGGGAAAGGTAAAAATGACAATTTGTGAAGGACAGATCATATATCAAGATAAATGAAGGGCGGAGAGCAAATGAAAAAGAAAGAGACAGCAATTGTAGTCAAACAGGAAGAAATCGCAGATGATATTTATAGCATGTGGATTTCGACCAGTATAGCAGAAACAGCAAAACCAGGACAGTTTATCTCCATTTATACAAAGAATGCAGGGAAGCTATTACCTCGTCCCATCAGTATTTGTGAAATTAATCAGACAGAGAATCAGCTGAGAGTTGTATATCGAGTGGCAGGTGAAGGTACAGAAGAATTTTCCGGATACCATTCCGGAAGCAAGATTTCCGTATTAGGACCTTTGGGGAATGGGTTTCCACTTGAAGATAAGAAGGCATTTATTATAGGGGGTGGAATCGGTATCCCACCAATGTTAGAGCTGGCAAAGCAGCTGGATTGTGAAAAACAGATTATTGCAGGTTATAGAAACGAATTGTTTTTAACAGATGAGCTGAAGCAGCAGGGATCTTTATATATTGCAACAGAAGATGGCAGTGCAGGCGTAAAAGGAACAGTCATTCAGGCAATAAAAGAGAATCACTTAAGTGCTGATATTATTTATGCATGTGGTCCTAAACCAATGCTTAAAGCCATTAAAGAATATGCTGAAGAAATGGGGATTCCGGCTTACATTTCAATGGAGGAGCGGATGGCGTGCGGTGTCGGAGCCTGTCTGGGATGTGTGTGTCAGTCAAAGAATGTCGATGATCATTCTAAGGTGAATAATAAGCGGGTGTGTAAGGATGGTCCGGTATTTTTGGCAGAGGAGGTCGAATTATGATGCAGACAAACATAAATCTTGCAGGAGTCACTTTTAAAAATCCGGTCGTAACAGCATCAGGTACATTTGGATCCGGAATGGAGTATTCAGAATTTGTAGACTTAAATCTGCTAGGAGGCGTTGTGACAAAAGGCGTTTCCAATGTTCCCTGGAGTGGAAATCCTACTCCGAGAGTGGCGGAGACCTATGGTGGAATGCTAAATGCAATTGGATTGCAAAATCCCGGGATTGATACATTTATTAAGCGTGACATTCCATTTCTAAAGCAATTTGATACGCGAATCATCGTAAATGTATGTGGAAAGAGTATAGAGGATTATATAGAAGTCGTAGAAAAGCTTAGTGATCAGCCGGTAGATATGCTTGAAATCAATGTTTCCTGCCCAAATGTAAAAGAGGGTGCCATTGCATTCGGACAGAAGGCAGAAGCATTATTTGACATTACGAAGAGAATCAAAGCAGTTGCAAAACAGCCTGTTATCATGAAATTAAGTCCTAATGTCACTGATATCACTGAGATGGCACGGGCAGCAGAAGCAGGTGGTGCAGATGTCCTGTCATTGATTAATACGCTTACTTCTATGAAGATCGATATTCACAAAAGAACGTTTGCACTGGCTAATAAAACCGGAGGGCTGTCAGGTCCTGCGATCAAACCGGTTGCTGTCCGTATGGTTTATCAGGTGGCAGAAGCTGTTAAACTGCCGATCATCGGAATGGGAGGCATCAGCAATGCTTCTGATGCCATTGAGTTTATCCTGGCAGGGGCCACTGCCGTAGCTGTAGGGGCTGCCAATTTCTATAATCCATATGCAACAAAGGAAATTATAGAAGGTATAGAAGCGTACATGAAGACTTATCAGGTTCAGGACATCAAGGAACTGATCCATGCAGTCAGATAAAGATCTATCAAATAGGAAACCCATATCATAGATGAAAATCTATATAATTAATTAAATCCATAAGGAATAGAACGCTCCCGGAATGAATACAATGTAAAAAGATTCAGTCCGGGAGGTTTATTTTTTGGAATTAATAAAAAGAGAGTTACATTTGGATAAGATAAAAAATCAGATTACAACTCAAATTACGATCGATGATGATTTTAATATTCCTGATTCGTTAGGTGATGTATATAAAATATTATTTGATCATGCATGTATTCAGCTTGATGAAGTAAAGGTATCAGATCATCACATAGCAATCAGAGGTAATCTTGTCTTTTCTGTATTATATCAGGCGGAGAAACATATAAGACCTCTGCAGTCTGTAGAGGGCAAGATTCCATTTGACGAGTTTATACATATGAATGGTGCACAGGCCACAGATGATGTAAAAGTGTTTAACATCATAGAGAATCTGTCTGTAACAACGATAAATTCGCGAAAACTGAGTATTAGATCGGTGATTCGCTTTCTTCTATTTACGGAGCAGATAGAGGATACAGAAATTGTCATTGATATTAAGTCCGAAGAGCTACTTGAATCTCAGCGAAAAGAGACTTCGATTACAGAACAGATCATCAGTAAAAAAGATATTTACAGAATTAAAGATACCTTACAGCTTCCTGCCAATCTGGAGAATATTGATCATTTATTATGGTATCATGTCGAAGCAGGTACTATTCAGTATAAAGCAGATACACAGCGGATCCAAATAAGTGGAAACCTACAGGTTTTCTTGATCTATGATACACAAAACGATGATTCTTTGATCAATTATTATGAAACACTACTGCCATTTTCAGGGGAGATCGACGCTCAGCAATGCGCTGAACATACGTTGCTTGATATGGAGTATGAGATTGGAAGTCTTTTGATAGAGGTTAAGCCGGATCGTGATGGAGAAGATAGGGAAATCGCAATTGATCTTGTATTCAATCTGGATATCAAGGGTTACGAAGAGCAAAACATAGAGCTGATCACGGATGTGTATGGAGTTACAAAGGATGTTACATCGACGCTTATACCGGTCAATTATAAAAAGTTTCTATTCAGAAATCAGGGAAAATGCAAAATAGAGGATCAGATTGCGGTCAAAAACAAAGGATGTCAGATTGAGAAAGTATGTTACTGTTTTGGAATGCCGATCGTTGAACATACCAAAATTAAGGATGAGAAGATATTGATAGAGGGTGTGGTCGAATTACAGGTTTTATACCAGACTGATCAAAAACAGTTTGCATATGACTCCGACAGAAGTGTGATACCATTTGAGTTTCCACTTAATATCCCAGGTATTCATGAAGGCTGTATCTATTCTATACAGAGCAATATAGAAAATCTTTCGGCACAGGTGAATGCTTCAGGAGATATAGAGATAACAGGTATGTTAAATCTCCAGTCCATGGTCTTTGAGAGTTTAGTGGAGCAAACAATATCAACTGTAGAGGTAGACGATCTGGATATGACGAAAATGGAAGAGATGCCGGGAATGGTCGGATATATTGTAAAAGATGGAGAGACCTTATGGTCAATCGGAAAGAAATACTGTGTCGGAATTAATCAGATTAAGGAATTGAGTGAGCTTAAAAGTAATGATGTAAAAGCAGGAGATCGTTTACTGATCATGAAAACCATTGGCCAGAATATAGGGTAAATTGGAAGATCCGCCATCTGATTCTCTTCAAATGACGGATCTTTTAAATATGTTTAGATTGATGTCTGAGATGTTTCCTCAGCCCAGCTATCAAATTTTTTCATAACAGCATCATATGTCTGAGAAGAAATATCCGGTAAATCTTTGCCCCATGCTTTTGTTGCCTGCTTGAATCCTTTTTCGAATGCACTTCTCATTTCTTCGATTTTATCAGGATCGCCGCCTGTAAGCGCTTTTGCCATATCGAGAATACGATCAGAAGTCTGTTCTACTCCCCAATATCCGTCTTCAGCGATGTCTGCCTGAGCCTGTGCTTTTACTTCAGGTGATACAGTGAATTCTCCCTTTGCGAGAAAACTCCAAATGTCATTTGCTTCACCGTAAACCTGTCCCTGTTTTGAAAGCATTTTTCTGACAATGGATTCTAATTCTGAAGTTCTGTTTGCTACATCAGCTTTTAATTTGGCAACCAGTTCTGCATTTGGTTTATATGTTTGGGCTGTTGTTTCTGCTTTAGCAGTTGTTTTGTCTGATGGTTCATATACAACACCTGTTTCTTCTGTTGTCTGTGTTGCAGCAGTAGCAGGTGTTTCTTTAGCCTGTTTGTTTGTGTTGGTATATGCAGAATATGCATCTGTATATCCGGAAACTCCATTTACGTTCATATTAACCCTCCTTGGTATAAAAAAGATATAACTCAACTTCTGTTATTAGATATATCGGAATGATATTTAAATAAGTTTAGAGCAAAATAAAAAAATGTAACAGTTGAAATAAATACAAAAAATGGTTATCATAACAGATATAGTATATCGTATACAAAATGCAAGGAGAAAACAATCAGTATGGATGAAATCAAATTGAAAGCGATGGCAAAGATCAATCTTGGTCTTGACGTGATCAGACGACGTGAAGACGGATACCATGAAGTACGTATGATTATGCAGAATGTTAACCTATATGATACAGTTTCTATGAAAAAGTGTGCCGAGAATAAAATCAAGGTTCGTACAAATCTTTACTATTTACCCACCAATGAAAATAATCTGGTTTATAAAGCAGCCAAACTTTTAAAAGATGAATTTGATTTGAAGGAAGGCGTTGAAATTGATTTAAAGAAGCATATTCCTGTCGCAGCCGGCATGGCAGGGGGAAGCGCAGATGCAGCCACTGTATTATATGGAATGAACCGGCTTTTTAAACTTGGTCTGTCAAAGGAGAATTTGATGAAACGCGGTGTTAAAATAGGGGCTGATGTACCTTATTGTATCATGCGTGGGACGGCACTTTCAGAAGGAATAGGAGAAATCCTGACGCCATTACCGAGTATGCCAAAATGTCATGTTCTGATCGCCAAACCGGGAATCAGTCTTTCGACAAAATATGTTTATGAAAATCTGCATGCCAATGAACTTAAGCAGCATCCGGATATAGATGGTATTATTGAAGGCATTCGGGAAAAGAATGTGAAGAAAGTGGCTGCCAAGCTGGAAAACGTACTTGAGACAGTCAGTATTAAGGAACACCCTATCATTGCTGAAATAAAAGAGTTCATGAAACAGAATGGTGCTTTGAATGCGATCATGAGTGGAAGTGGGCCAACTGTATTTGGTATTTACGATGATCTTTCTCTTGCAGAACAGGCATATCAGAAACTGAAAGCTAAAAATCTTGCAAAACAGGTCTTTTTAACAGAAACGTTTAATCTTACGGAGGAAGCATAATGGATAAAGAGTTTTCAATTAGTATTGATGAATATCTGCCACTTAGAGATGTTGTTTTTAATACCTTACGTCAGGGAATCCTGACAGGAGAGCTCAAACCGGGTGAGAGACTTATGGAAATACATCTTGCAAACCGTCTGGGTGTAAGCAGGACCCCGATCAGAGAAGCCATCAGAAAGCTTGAATTAGAAGGACTGGTAACTATGGTCCCGAGAAGAGGAGCAGAGGTTTCTCGTATTACAAAACAGGATCTGCAGGATGTACTTGAAGTGAGAAGAACATTGGATGCGCTTGCAGTTTCTTTGGCATGTGAAAGAATGACTGAGGATGAAAAGGCACAACTTAGTGAGGCAAATACCAAATTTGAACAAAGTACCAAAACTTTAGATGCAGTCACGATCGCGCAGGCAGATGTCAGATTTCATGACATTATTTTGATGTCTACCAGAAATAAGAGACTGATACAGATGGTCAATAACCTTGCTGAGCAGATGTATCGATATCGCCTTGAATATGTGAAGGATGTGAGAAATCATGCACGTCTGATTGATGAGCATAAGAGCATTTGTGAGGCTGTTTTTTCTGGAGAGGCTTCAGAGGCAAAAAGATTGATTTATCTTCATATTGATAATCAGGAAATCAATATCATCAGTCAGCTGGATTTATAAAATTTTGTTTATAAGATCAAATTAAGGGAATACTCTGATACATCAAAGATAGATTAGGAGAGATGGAAATGTATCAGAGAATTGCAGCAGTTGTTATTTCTTTTTTGATGGGTATTTATGGAGCGTTTTCTTTTGAACACGTACAAAGTGGAACCGTCATGGCGATGTGGGGATTTGTTTATCCGCATCTAACGTTTATTGAAGGTACTTATCAATATGTCAATGAAATTACCGGTGAAATAATCCCTTATGAGGATGTAATTCCGATTGAGAGGATTTTGATACAATCACCAGAGAAAATCAAGGTTAGATGGAAGTGTCTCGAAGGTTTATAAAAGTTTACTTTACTTATTACGGAAATACAGATAGAATATATGTGAGTAAAAAATGAGGTAATTAATTATGAAAAAAAATTCTAATCCCATCGGAGTCTTTGACTCCGGTGTTGGCGGTCTGACGGTCGTTAAGGAAATCATGCGTCAGATTCCGAATGAGAATCTTGTTTATTTCGGAGATACAGCAAGAGTTCCATATGGTAATAAATCAACGACGACTATTATCAAATATACACGTCAAATCATCAGATTTTTAGATACACATGATGTAAAGGCAATTGTTGTTGCATGTAATACAATGAGTGCCTGTTCGCTGGAGGAAGTGGAAAAAGAGCTGAAGGTTCCAATCATCGGTGTTGTAAAACCAGGTGCCAAGGCAGCAGTAGAGCGTACGAAAAATCACAAGATAGGTGTCATTGCAACACAAAGCACCATTAACAGCCGGATGTATGAAAGATTCATCCAGTGTATTGATCCTAAAATTTCTGTTTACGGAAAAGCATGTCCATTATTTGTTCCTTTGGTAGAAGAGGGTTTATGGGATGACAGTGTTACATATGAAATAGCCAGCCGTTATTTGGATGAACTGCAAAAAAAAGATATCGATGCATTGATTCTTGGCTGTACACATTATCCGTTACTCAAGCATACAATCGCAAAAGTAGTGGGTGAAAATATTAATTTGGTAAATCCAGCTTATGAGACATCACGTGAACTGAAGCATTTATTAGAAGAAATGGATCTGATCAACGAGGAGCCTTTACAGGATCATTCAGAGCAGTATCGCTTTTACGTCAGTGACGTGGAAGAAAAATTCAGAAGCTTTGCTGAGACGATATTCGCTGATGTGAATCCATATGTTGCAAAAAACCTGATTACTAAACAGGTAGATATTGAAAGGTACTAGTATGACAAAGGATGTATTGATATCGCTAAAAGGACTTCAATTCGGGAGTGATCTTGAAAATGATCGGGTTGAACTCATAACGAGTGGAAGCTATTATAAAAAAAACAATAAACATTACATTTTGTATAATGAAATATCGGAAGGTTTTACTGAGGAAACAAAGAATC
>JAAYYM010000493.1 GCA_012515365.1 Clostridia bacterium | reverse complement strand
CTATCCCATCTGCTTCCAACAGCTGTCTCTGAACTCCCGCTCCCCCGAAAGCAAAGGAATCTGCGACCCTGCCATCCTTAGTCACGACGCGATAGCAGGGAATATCATTCTCACTTGGATTCACATGCAAAGCATAACCTACCACTCTGGCCCATCGGCTGTTTCCCGCAAGACGAGCAACCTGACCGTAAGTTGCAACCTGACCCTTTGGAATTTTCCTGACCACCTCATAGATTCTTTCGTACGTGTTCATAGAGATATCCCTCTGCCTTTTATATTTATTATGCTTTTCTCTTCTGCTGTATATATTTCCATATAACATCTATCAGTATCAACAGCAATAACACATAAATCACTATATACATATAAATTTCAAGATCCATGGCGATTGCCCAAATGGGTACTGTAAACAGTAACCCAAACAAGGTCGCATAGACATAATTTTTCTTATTTTCAATCCGGCTGATGATGTCCTTATCATCCTCCATATATCTGAGAAAGCACAAAAGCGCCAAGAACAAATAGACTGCCGTATAGCGGTATGCACTCGAAACATATACCACCATAGGACTTGCCAACAGGAAAAGCGATTTCCATTTATCCTTTGAAACCCAAAAACCAAATAATGCAAAAATCAAATAAATATTTTCAGCCACTCTGCCTGCTACATGTCCTGTCCACTTTATTGCTTCTCCGCCAATTGCCATATATATGCTGGTAATCAGACCGCGAACCGTAGTAATTCGCTCTATGCTTCTGCCCTCCATTAAATACATAATCACAAGATAGTCCTTGATTCCCTCTATCCCTCCAAAAAATATGAATGGAACAATAAAAAGCAGACCACCATAAATAATCAGACGAAATGCCTCTTTATATCTCTTCTCTTTGATATACATCAATCCCATGATTGCAGGATACAATTTGAAATTGGCGGCAATTGCAATCAATATCAGCGCTATTTCACGATTTACTTTACTCTCGCTGTCGCGAAGTACAAGCGCATATATCAGTAAAACGCAGACTAGAAAAACTGCATTTCCCCTTTCTATTGCACTTCCGAAAAAAGGAACCGAAAACAAAGCCACCAACGTTAAAATAAGATTTTTTCCATTCCTGCTCTTATGATCCTGTCTCTCATTATACAGTTGAATTGCTGAAGCAAAAAAGACAGCCGTTACTACTGTATAAATGACAAATAGGAACATATTGTATTGATAAGCCATTACACCATTTCGATCCATTGCCTGTTCGCCCGCCGGATTGATTCGGTACATAAAATGATAAAACAAATATGCCAACGGCGGAAAACAAGGGTCAACATCAAAGGAATTATACGTCTTCAGCAAATCTTTTCCAAAAAAAACATGTGCAAAATAATCAGCAAACTCCCACTTGCCGTTGTGTTCCATAATAAGCCAGTTAAAGGCACTAGCATTACTGACTGCAAAAGCATACAGCAGGAATCCGACAACTCCTGCTATTGACAAAAAGTAAAACCATTTTTCAGGTGTTACTCTTCCAATATAGGTTCTAAATTTATTCATGGTGATTTCCTTCCTCTTTTATCTCGTGATATTCCTTCTCTGTATTAACATTCCAAATATGTTCTTTGTCCTGTCTGTCGTGCAGTATATGATCAACCGTTTCAAAGGCTGTCGCCATGGAATGATCCATATTATTATATCTGTGCTGTCCGTTTCTTCCTATACAATATAAATTGTCATATTGATTCAGATATTGAATCAGCTGATCCATTTCACTATATGTATCAAAATATGCCGGATAAGCTTTTTTTACCTTTTCTCTATGGTAATCATCAACGTCCTCTCTGCTCTCTATGAGTTCCATTTTAATCAATTCATTAATTGCAAATTCTACGCACTCTGTTTCTGACATATTCCAAAAATCATCGTTCTCATTGCAGAAATATTCCAGACCAATCCACACCTTTGACTGGATATCCTCAACCATATATGGAGACCAGTTATTAAATATCTGAATACGTCCCAGTTTGACATTTGTGTCCTGTACATAAATCCAACAATCCGGAACAATATTATTAATTGTTTTAATTTTTGTCGAATTTTTCAGATTAAGCTTTCGAAGCAATAAACCGACTGTCACAAAATCCCGATAAGG
>JAAYYM010000059.1 GCA_012515365.1 Clostridia bacterium | reverse complement strand
GTCAGCAATCTCACGTAGTTTCTCCATCAAAGCCCTTGCCATGATTCCATCTAGTCCGGAGTCAGGCTCATCCAAAAAGAAAAGCTGTGGATCACCGGCAAATTCCATAGCAATGCTCAGACGTTTACGCTGTCCGCCACTCAGCTTTTTCACCAACGTATCCTTTTGCTTGTCAAGCCCTAGCAGCAACATGATTTCTTCTACGCGTTTTCTATGCTCCGGCTCATTGATTTCCTCCGGCATTTTCATCTGAACTGCATTATATAAGGTATCATAAACCGTATCTGCATCACGTAAAAGATCCTTCTGCGGCACAAATCCGATTTCATATTTCATCTTTTCATAGTCTGCATATACATCCATATTTCCATAACGAATGGTACCATCTGCTTTTTCATACCCCATAACAGCATTGACAAAGGTCGTCTTACCTGCTCCTGATCCACCCAGAATCAATGTCATTTCTCCCTGATTAATCTGCAGATGTATGTCTTTTAATAAAATCTTTCTCTGTTGCGCCGTTATGACTTCTCGTTTTGTTATGTCGATTACTAGCTGATTCGTATTTGTTTCATTTCTTGCTTTATTCTCTCGCCCGATTTCTTCTTCAAAAACGATCTCGACAAGTGGTAGCAGCGTCCCTTTCATGCAAAAAGAGAGTTGATCTCCTGCTGACAATCTGACTGGCTCCACAATGGCCCTGCCATTGACAAATGTGCCATTACTGCTGCCCAGATCCTGATACCACCATTCGCCATACTGTAAAAAGAACGCTCCATGCTTTCTAGAAAGCACACTATGATTGATACACAGGTCGGTTTGGTTCTCATCCCTACCAAGCACACACCTGCTATTTAATGTGACATCTTTCTCATGCTGATTATGTACATTGCAATGTAATACTGCTTCCATGTAGTTCCCCTTCCTCTAATCGTCCGCTACTAATCCATTGAAACCAGATCTCTGGTAAATTGAATGTCTTCATCTGCTTCCTCAGGTGTCATGATTGTAACATATCTGTCATGATCATTAAAGAAACGTTTGATTGAGGCCTGTCTGCTCTTATCGACATCGACCAGACAAATAGACACATCCTCGCCCTTTAGCAGACTTTCATAATCAGTACCCCCGACATCGGGCAGATAAAGTTTTTCTGCCAAAAAACCGTTTATTTTTTCATAGGTTGTAAGTGGATTTTGGTATACACAGATGCAACGATACGTGCCTTGTGTCGGAAGTGGCGTTAAATCACTGATTTGATTGTCTTCAAGGAATAATACCTTATCATCTACGCTCAGTCCGGCAAGTGGCTCGAGATTACTAATCTCATTATGCGCCAAATCTATATAGTAAAGTTGTGGTGCGGCAGTTAGTGCACTGATATCAGAAATTTGATTTTCGCAAGCTGAGACTGCATATAACTCTGCTTTATTTTCAAGTCCTTTTAAAGTAGTCAGCTGATTTTGGTCTGCCCTTAAAATCTGCAGTTTTTCGCATGCCGAAAGTGGCGTCAGATCATTGATCTGGTTTTCTGCCACATCTAGATGATTAAGCTCCGGGAAGCGATCTCTCAACAGTTCCAAGGAAGTCAGCTGATTCCCCTTAACACGTAAAGTCGTAAGGCTGGTACTGTTCTCAATACCGGCTAAATCACTGACCTGATTGTGATTTACATTTAACTCTGTCAGATCCACCATATTCTCGCATTCCTTCAATGAAGTAAGCTTATTTTGTCCTACATCCAGGGTTTCAAGTGCTGTTTTATCTCTTAGAACTTCCAAGTCAGTCAGTTCATTTTGACCTGCATACAGGCTCCACATCTGTGTCGCATTTTCAAGCCCTTCTAAGGATGTCAACTGATTATTTGTGACATCCACACTCTTTAATACACTATTATCCTTCAGTGTTGCCAACGATGTGATCTGATTATCAGACAAATCAAGAAATGCCAGCTTCTCACATTTTGAAATTCCATCTATGTTCGTAATGGAATTGCCGTTTAACTCTATTGTATTCAAAGAGCCACAAGCTGCAAGCGGTGAAATATCATCAGATAATAGATCAACATCTTTTAAACTTATGTAGGTAAGCTCAGGCATATTCTTTGTAAAATTGATATCCTTAAGCTGTATCAGATTCTTATCTTCTTCATTATCATTACCACTCAGCGTCAATGAGGAAAGTTGACTAAAATGTTCTAAGAATTCTGTACCATCTTCCAATTCATACAGATAAAGTGACAAGTCTGTCACATAAGGATAGGCAACCGGAAACATTTCATTTCCATTAAAGATCATGCCCTCTTCATAAATACTAATACTGATATCATGGAGATTTGTCATTTCTGCCAATGGTTCTAATGAAGTAAACCCGATGCAGTCTGAAAGTGAAAGGCGCTCCACCTGATCAAGCGTTTTCAGTGTCTTAAGGATATCATCTGACAGCGTACATGTAGAAAAAGAAAGACTTCTTAGTTCTTCATTCTTCTTAAGCTCATTCATTTCTTGATCTGTAATGATTTGATCGCTCAGATAAACATAAGAACCACTAAGCTCATCATCATCCGGTTCTCTGTTCTGTGATACAATAAAAACACCTGCTATCAATAGAAAAACAACCACTATTGCTGCCAAGATCAATCCCTTTGATATCTTCAGACCGGGCTTCATCACATTGCCGGATCCTGCTGATGTACTGTATGTTGACTGTTGATTCTGAATATTTTGTGACGGATTATATATTGACTGCTGACTCTGATCAGCCTGTGACTGATTATACATTGACTGCTGACTCTGATCAGCCTGTGACTGATTATGCGTTGACTGCTGACTCTGATCAGCCTGTGACTGATCATGTGTTGCTACTGTCTCATACAAAGTGGCATGTTCGATATGCTCCAGTAATTCATTGATCGTGCTGATTCTATTTTCACTGCGAAGAGCCAGTCCGTGCATCAGTACTGCCTCTTCCTGTGGCGTTATCTGTGCCCGTAACTTTGACGGTTTCTTTAGGACATCCTCATACATCCTCTGTAGACTATCAACAGGCGCATTCCCTGTGATGCAGAAATACATTGTTGCACACAAAGCATACACATCCGTCCATGTTCCCTGTGCACTCATGCTACGATACTGCTCCTCCGGTGCGTATCCCGGTTTCAGAACCATCGTCATTGTTTTTTCTGTTTCATCCGATACATTTCTGGCTGCACCAAAATCAAGCAGCTTCAAGGTTCCATCCGGCTGCAGCATCAGATTGTCTGGACTTATATCTCTATGCAGCAAACCCTTTTGATGCACTAATATAAGCGATTCCATAACAGGACGCAGTAATTCAAGCGCCTGTTTCATACTTAGATTTCCGTGTCTCTCTATATGCGCCTTAAGAGTAATCCCCTCGACATAATCCATCACAATATATGTGGCTTCCTCTAGTTCAATGTAATCACGTATTTTCACAATTCCGGCACAAACAGATAATTCCCGCATAATCTGCGCCTCGCGACTGATTTTCTCTCTGTCCTTTTGCTGCACATTTCTACATTCCTTAACTGCAACAATTTCACCTGTTATTGTATCTAGTGCCCGATAAGTCGTCGCAAAGCCTCCGAAGCCAATGGTATCCTTTATTTCATAACGTTCTTGAATCGTTGTTCCTGCAATCGCCATAGTTCCCATCCTCTTAAGTATCTGATAATCTGATAAAACAGCCCAAATCTTTTTTATTATACATGAAATCACAAGCTTTGCCAATTCAGTTATTCGTGTATTTCATGAATTCTTATTCTTGTATTTTATTCGCGTATTTCATGCATTTTCTCTAGTATTTTATGCAATGTCTGCTCAGGTGTACCTGATTGTTCCTCTATAATAATATCTGCATATGTCTCATATAACGGACATCGTTCAGCATAAAGATCTGCGAGTGTTTGTCCCTCACGTCTGACCACACCACGTCCATCTATATCATCGATTCTTTTACTTAGCACATCATAGTCTTCTTTTAGATAGACCATAACACTTGTTTCTTTTAGATGGTTCATAGCTTCTTTACCATAAACAGCACTTCCACCTGTAGCAATGACAGTACGACTGACGCAGATGTTGCTATTAATATGATTCTCGATCTCAAGAAATCCATCAACTCCCTGTTTGGCAATCAAATCAGCTAAAAGCCGCTTTTCTGTTTGTTGGATCAGCAGATCAGAATCTAAGAAATCATACCCCATTACTTTTGCGAGAATAATTCCTATCGTACTTTTTCCTACCGCTGGCATTCCGATCAGCACTATATTATCTTTTTTACACTTGCCCATACAGCTCTCCAATTCTGATAATCTCTGTCATTGATTTTAACATGAATATTTTACCTTGCAAAACATGTCTACTATAGTTATAATAACATATATATCAATACGTCAACTTATCAAAATGAAAATATTACATATGTATTGGAGGAAGTAAATATGACAATCGCAAAGACAGCAGAGGGCACAAAACTAACATTGGCTTTGGAAGGCTCCTTAGATACAAATACAGCCCCACAGCTTGAAGAGACTATTGCAAATAGTATAGATGGTGTTACTGAGATGGTTCTCGATCTTGCTAAAACAGAATATTTATCAAGTGCAGGACTCCGTGTTATTCTTGCTACACAGAAGCAGATGAGTAAAGTCGGATCTCTCACTATTACAAATGTAAATGAAACTATCATGGAAGTATTCGAAGTAACAGGATTTACTGATATCCTTACAATTCAATAGCTTTTTATATCATAAGCAAAATAATACCGCTTTCATTATTGACAGCGGTATTATTTGGAATTTCAGATTACAATTTATGTAAACTTTTTTATGGAGGCTTTATGAAAAAAATCACTATCCCAGCCAGCAGCGATCAACTTGATCATGTTCTTGATTTTGTAAATCAAGGGCTTAATGAGCTTGACTGTCCTAAAAAAACACAGCTGCAGATTGATATTGCAGTAGAAGAAATTTTTGTAAATATTGCTCATTATTCTTATGAAACAATGCAGGGAGATACTACTATTTCGATAGAACCTCTATCCGATCATTCCGGCTTATTACTAACCTTTGAAGATTCCGGAAAACCCTACAATCCACTCGAGCAATCAGACCCTGATATCACCCTGTCAGCATCCGAACGCGAAATCGGCGGGCTTGGTATCTTTATGGTCAAAAAGACCATGGACAATCTTTCTTATCTCTATGAAAACGGTAATAATATACTGACAATCAAAAAAAGCTGGTAAATTACTTTTTTACTCTTTTTTGCAATTTCGAAATAATAAAAACGCCAAAGTCCCTCGAGACCTCAGCGTTTTCTCTTAATGAAGTTATTACAGCTTCCTAATTTATCATTCTAATTCTGATCTAATATATTTTCTAATCTAATACATTCTCTGATCAAAATACATTCTCCTTAATTACGATCATGTGATCAATCTTGCGATTGATTTCTTCGAGCAATTGTACCAGCTGCGCAGAGTTGTTCTCTGTTTCTCTATAGAGTGCATGTGCGCGGGATGAATCATTGACTTTAATGGCACGAATGATCTCATCTGCTGAACTATGTACTTTATGGTGAAGATTTTCAATGCTTGCCCAGTCTCCTGCGATCGTCTGATGTCTGACCTTAAGTGCATAATAAAAATGTCCGAACGCACATTTTTTGTCATTCGTCTGAATCGGGCTGATTTCCATAGTGTCAACCATCTTCCTGACAGCCTCCGTCCAGTTTTTATGTGCACTCATGGCTTTCTTTATGATCGTTTTCAGCTCTTCATTGGTAACCGCATTGGCTCCGCTTTGAAGTCCCTGATACAGTTCAAATACCACATTTGATAAAGAATCATCAATAGTCGCCATATTCTCAGAGAATTTCGCACTATCCTGTGCCTCTTCTTTGATAAACTGTGTCATCTCGCTGATTCGCTGAGTATCCATCGTTGAACGTTCCATTGCACTATTGGCTGAGTCTGTTGCCTGACTGATTTCAAGCATATATTGGTGAACATCCTTAACATTTGATCCGACTTCATTTAAAAGCTGCATGTTATTTTCTACTGCCTGTACGACGGTATCGATCTTTGCACTCATCTCATTCGTTGAGTTGATAGTTCTGACGACACTTTCCTGTCCTGCATCTGCTGCTTCCTTAATGTCTAATACAAAGGTTCTCATGCCGTCCAGATTTTCCTTTGTATTGTCTGCTAAAACACGTACCTCTTCCGCCACGACAGAGAAGCCTTTACCTTGCTCACCTGCACGTGCTGCTTCTATCGCTGCATTTAAAGCAAGAAGATTTGTCTGATTCGCTATTTTCTGCACGCTGACTACGATTTTTTCGATTTCACCGGCCAGATTTGCCAGCTTCTCGATTCGCTCATTCATTTCCTGTGCATCTTCAATCAATTCATTTTTCAATTCTGTTGCTTCTATTAAAAGTGACTGGCTTGTCTCATTTTGCTCCAGCAGAGTCTGCGTATTCTGATTCAGGTTTTCCATAGACTGCGTAGTAGCGTCCATTCCATCATTGACCTGACTCATCGCTGCTGTTGTTTCCTCAATCATCCCAAGATTTGTCTCACTCAGGCTCGCTAACTCCTGTGCATAATCCAGCAGAGAGTTTGAAATATGTGTCATTCCCACATCAAAGCTGCTGATAGAAGAGACGATATCTAATAACTCCTTTGATGCTTTCGACATCCTTTTCTCATTCTCCATCAATTGAGTGATGTTTTGTACATTGACTTCTTTTGCTTCTTTTTTCTTTCCAATCATCATAGGGCATTCACCTCGTACTTTAATTAACACTCTATTCGTTAACATGTATTTATATTATACATCATAATAGATATTATTGCGAAAGATTTATACAAATTAAATCGCAAAATAAATCTATAAATTAGATTTCAAATTAAATCTCCGATTAAATCTCAAAGTTGTTTTCCAGCAAAAGGAAAATACATGTTAAATGAATTCGTATTCATATCTGAGCTGGTGATACATGTGGATTTCTGATACTCTTACTTTTAATATGTAACCACATCCAAATCACTTCATTTTCTACATGCGTTTTTCACAAATATTTCTTCTTTTGCATGTAAATACGATTAATCGTTATATTTCTTTACATAACCTGTAATATTAAAACATAAACAATAAACTCCGGCGACATTAGATAAAAATAGGATGTGCCAAATTCCTTCAACACATCCCCAACTGTTATAAGGCATTGATTCTACATGATGAAGTCCGCCATGTACCAGCTCGAATCCGCTTCGCTTCTTTTCGCTGGACGGCTATCGCCGTATAATAAAAAAGAAGTCATTCCCCTTTGTGAGCAAACTCCCACGGGGTATGAGTTCTTTTTTATTACATGGCTCATAGCTTAACCAAAGTATCTCTTTAACAGACCTTCAAATGCTTTGCCATGTCTAGCTTCATCTTTTGCCATCTCATGAACTGTATCATGAATAGCATCAAGATCCGCTGCTTTAGCACGTTTTGCAAGATCAAATTTTCCTGCAGTTGCACCATTCTCAGCTTCTACTCTCATTTCAAGATTCTTCTTAGTCGAGTCAGTTACCACTTCACCAAGCAATTCAGCAAATTTAGCAGCATGCTCAGCTTCTTCATAAGCTGCTTTCTCCCAATACATACCGATTTCCGGATATCCTTCTCTAAATGCAACACGTGACATAGCAAGATACATACCTACTTCGCTGCATTCTCCATTAAAGTTAGCTCTTAAGTCTGCTACGATGTCTTCACTGACACCCTTTGCGATTCCTACCACATGCTCAGCAGCCCAATCCATTACACCATTCTGTGCTGTAAATTTTGAAGCTGGTGCTTTACACTGTGGACAAAACTCCGGTGCAGAATCTCCCTCGTGAACATAACCACATACCTGACATACAAATTTCATACTAATTTCCTCGCTTTCTTTTTTTACTATATTGTGTTTTTTAGCTAATTGATATACAAATATCTGATTGCACTTATTTCTTTCCAAAACATTCTCACATTTCAGTTCTGATGTGGAATATTTCTTGCACTATGATAGAATTATATCATTATTTTCTAATTTTATCCATCCCTTGATATATTTTTATTCACAATTTTCATTTACATTTCTACTAATACATTTCAATTCCCATTTCTGCCTGCATATCATCATCTGATCAAACCATCTTACAAAGAATCATGGAATGTTCTGCTGATAACATCGTTCTGCTGTTCCGGAGTAAGCTTAATGAAGTTAACCGCATATCCTGATACCCTGATGGT
>JAAYYM010000492.1 GCA_012515365.1 Clostridia bacterium | reverse complement strand
TGATATATTTCTTACAATATTCGCGATTGATAATATTGATAATGATAGCCCCATACTGTCTAAAATGCGGAATTCCATAATGATGGGAAAGCTCCACTTCAAAATCATTGCCAAGTGCAATTCCTGCCTCATAAAGCATACCTTTTGCATCGTGGATTGCATTTCTGACAACACCTATGCCTGAAATTGGTGCTTTTTCCTGTATTTCTTCATAAGCCTGATAGTCCTTGGAAGCAATGATCTTGCCATCCTTAAATTCGCCACTGGTCAGCTGTTTGTCACCGCATGGCATAGCAAAGAAAATATCCTCTGCTGCCAATGCTTCACCCTTTTTAATATTACGTTTTGCATAAACACCACGCATGAGAGAACGTAAGGAATCAATTTCTCCCTGTGTGATAAATTTCTGATTTTCTTTGTTCATCTTGCACATCGACTTTGCAAGCAATACATTTTTTACCCATACGTCTGCCTGTTCCGGATTCATGGAATACGCATTTAATTTGATTGTTTCTGTCGGGAGTCCGACATGACGTTCCAATATTTTTGCACCCTTGGCAATCGCCATCATCGGTACCATATTATCATCCGGTGCCTCATGTCCGGAATACCCGATCGTAACATCACGGTATCTCTTTTTCATTCTGTCTATAAAATCCAGCTGGAGACCTTCTAATGGTGCCGGATACTCTGCGATACAATGAAGAAATGCGAATTCGCAGTCTCTGTGTGAAAAGAAATTATACAATTTATCAATATCGGAAATGGTCTTTCCACCTGTTGATATGATCAATGGCTTCTTGGTTCTAGCTACTGTTGATAGCAAAGGCCAGTCAAGTGAACTACAGCTGGCTATCTTGATCACATCGATTCCCTGATCCATGCACCATTCCACACCTGTCTCATCAAACGGTGTGCTCATTGTGATCATGCCTTCACTTCTGACTGCATCTACCAGCTGAGTAAACTGATCATAGCCTAGTCTCGTGCTCATAAATCTTGGAATATGCTTGACATCCTGACGTTCCTTGTAATCTGGGTGGATAAACGTGTCCAGATCACGGTACTGTAGCTTTACAGCTGCCTTAATGTTATATTTTCTTGCGATCTTTCCCATTGCTTTGATGATATCAATTCCATGTTCCACGCTACCCTGATGGCTGTTTGCCATCTCGAAGATGAACAAATCATTAAAATAATCCTTTGTCATATGTACCACCCCGTTTTCTTAGTATGTTACTGTTTCACACCTCTGTATGGATCAATTCCTATATCTATTCTTTTTTTATCTATTCGTTCTTGTATCTCTCCAGCTTTGCCCTGATATCAGGGATTACCTTGATCAAATCCTGTTCCATGATTTTCAAATACTGGATTCCCTTTTGACAGCCGGCCAAAAGTTCACTTCTTTCATCCTCTTCTGTCATGTAGATCGTCTTAAGCAAATCGGTCGTCTGCTGCTGGATACGGTTTCTGACATAGTCAAGTGCCGGATTTGCCTCCAGTCGTTCTCCAATCTGGGAAGTTTCCTGAAACAGCTTCTTTAATTCATTTCCACGATATTTGTCCTTATATACAATTTCCTGCATCCTGATATAATCTGCGATTCCTTTTTTGACATCCTTAAGAGCTGTCTCCATCTCTTCCGGAAGCTTTAAAAGGTATTGTATAAAATCTGTTTTTTCTTCATCACTAAAGTAGTCTTGCGTCCTGGCAATGATGTTTTGAAAATCCACTTCTTTTTTGCATTCCTCTTCAATCGTCTCAGAAAGAGTCTGTATCAGTGTTCCATGGATCTTTGCTCCACCTTCTGTTGCATCTATGACCTTTAGTTCCGGATATTTGCGGATCTGCTCCTCGAACCAACGGCAGTATAATCGATACTCACCCTTTGATAACACCGGTTTGCCATCGATCCCCTCTACTTCGATCAGATCATCAAAACGGTCTGCCGTCCATTTAAGCTGTCCGCATAAGGTAGCGTCAGCATGAGATTTATTACCAGTCAATGCCAGATCCTGTCCGATCAGAATGATGGTCGTAAATCCTAATAGCTGTACCAGAGAAAATGCATCATTGGCAACAGAGCCACCGCTTGATATGATAGGCAGTACTTTATTTTTGCCTGATAAAAAGTGCTGAACATGATGATTGATATCATTCAAAAAGAATTTCTCTGCCGTATGTTCCTTAAGGATCTGTGCATGACTAAGCAGATAACATACCAATGGGATCTCATGCGTCGCAGGATCTTTGAAATGCCAGGTCTGCTTTTTCCCATCAATGCTGATACAGATATCAGGGATGATTCCGCTTTTAATAAGTGGTGTCAATGCAGTATCTACTGCAACAATGAATGCCTTACCTTTCGCCTTTTTAAGCTCCGTCACATTCTTATCCAGTGAAGGACCTGCTGCTACTATAATAGCTGGAACATCCTTTGGAAGCAGTTGATATAAATTCTGCAGGGATTTGCTTTTAATAAAGAAGTCCATATTTTGAAAGGTATTCTGATAATAAATTTCACCATAACGTCCAATGACATCTTGAGTTGAATTAATAGAGGAGCACACATTCTGTAAAGCTTCCATATAAGCAAAATATTCGTTCTGGTACAAACGGTTATAGTTTAAATAACTTCTGTATATAAACGTTTCCAGATCTGTATAATTAAGCTCCCCATAATAATTTTCTTCGATCGTATTGTTGTTCATACCCTCCACAATCAACAGCAATCTCTGGTTTCTTAATATATCGGTCAAATCGAACTCTTCGATTACTTTTGACAGAATTTGAAGATTCGGTTCATATACGATCACACGGACATCCTCTGATGTACACTCAAGCAGTTTTCTGACAAACATGCCATTGCCAAGCCCAAATATGAGCAATTTTGCATTCAGATAAATTTTCCCTAAATGGTCAAACCATAAATTTACAAGTTCATTCGAATCATATAACGTATCAAGCTGAAAGGTCTCTTCTCCCATACGTGCAAACAATACCTTTTTATCACATACCTCTTCTATTCCAACCTGAATATCTGCTCTGACCGATATGTTTTCAGATTGAAACATTGCATCCAGCAGGGGATGATACTCGCGTATGATATCCAGATTTTCTTTTAATAGTTGATTGCTCATAGATCAATCTCCATCTCTTTGATCATATCTTGATATAAAATCAGATTTCCTTTTGTCTCAAACAGCATGACATCTAGAAATTGGAATTGATCTCTTGCCTGCATCACTGACAGGATGCGTGCAAGCTGATCCTTCCAGTATGCACCATCCGCAGCTACCTGAGCGAATTCCGGTTTCATATAAGATGCAATAATTCTTGGAAATACATCTCCCATCATGCATGAAAAAGAAGCCATAGTCTCATCGTAGGTTTCAAACTGATTTCCTACCACACAGACTGACAGCTCCTCCAATATATTGATCAATTTTCCGACATCCGTGTATAATTGATTCATCTGTTTCACCACCTATTGGAATTGATCTATCATCTGAGCGCGCGAATCAGACGAAAGACCTGTTCTGCTGTATATTTGATATTCTTTCTGGCGTGCTCTTTATCCATCGCCTCTTCCAATGACATCGGATATCTTAAAATCGGGAAATAAGCATCCATTCCCGCCTTATTACACTCAAGTGCATCCTCTGCAGCAGCTCCACAAAATGCAATCACGATTTTATTATGCTTTTTAGCTAATTTTGCCACACCTGCCGGAGCTTTTCCCATCGCTGTCTGTGCATCCAGCTTGCCTTCACCGGTTATAACAAAGTCGGCATCAAGGATATCCTTTTCTAAATCTACCACATCTAAAATGATAGAGATTCCGGGCTCCAATGTTCCGTTTAAGAATGTAACAAATGCATAACCAAGTCCTCCGGCAGCTCCTGTACCGGGGGTATTGATATGATCCAGTGACAGCTGGCTCTTTACGACATCTGCATATCGTTTTAATCCTTGATCAAGCTGTTCTACAATCTGCTTAGTTGCCCCTTTTTGAGGTCCATACACATATGCTGCTCCCATTTCACCACACAAAGGATTTTCGACGTCACATGCAATTCTGAAATGGCATTCCTTCAGTGCTTCATCCATTTGAGAAATATCAACCTTTGCTACTCTTAACATGTCAAGGCCATAAGGACCCAACAGCTCTCCATCTTCATTATAAAAACGGACTCCCATAGCCTCAAGCATTCCCATACCACCATCTGTCGTCGCACTTCCGCCGATCCCGATGATAAAGTCGCGACACCCACGTGATACAGCATCCATGATCATTTCACCAACACCATAGGTTGTAGTATTTTTGGGATTTCTTTTTGACTGTGGTACCATCGTAATCCCGGCAGCTGCTGCCATTTCCATGACTGCAAGCTTTTTCGCTTCTATCATGCCATATCTGGCATCGACCTTTTCACCTAAAGGTCCTGTCACATTTACGGATATTATTTTTCCACCCATACCGGATACGAGTGCATCTACCGTGCCTTCGCCTCCATCTGCAAGTGGTCTGACCATGATTTTAGCATCTGGTTCTACTTTGCTAATGCCTTCTTTGATCGCTGCACCTGCTTCTAATGATGATAAGCTTCCTTTTAACGAGTCAATCGCAATTAATACTTTCATATCGTCTCCATTCAGTTTATTTATTGTCGTGATTGTTCATGTTTATTGTTGTCGTGATTGTTGATCAGTTTCGATTAGCTGCCGGATAATCTGATCATTAATCCTGCCAGCAGTCTGGGCACTGTTTATAGCCCATATTTTTTGCTTCTTTTAATGTAATTGTACTACTATTATGGGTATCTTTACAACTCTGTACATTATGATAGTACTTCCTGTCCTCATTAACCCACACCTGCATGCTTTCATCCTCGCCGGACTGCATCGTATCATCTATCGGTGTATCTGCTAAAGAATCTTCTGTCGATACCTGCTCTGTCTCAGAATCCATACCCGCATCATAGTCTGCCGGCTCGTCACCGGAAACAGTCGCAGCCGGAGTCGTCTCATTGGTGTAGATCATTTGAATGGTCTGATTGGTGGATACACTTTGATCTAATGTCTGATTGTCCGACAATGCTCCATCTATATCTGCATTTCCTGCAGCTGTTGCTCCATCCTGATTATCCGAAATTTGGTTGGCTGAGATTTGCTCTTTTTCTTCTGCATCTTTTGCCTGCATCCATGCCGGCAGCTCAATTGGATTCGGTGTAATCCCTGATGCCTCTGAATATAAAATAAATCCAATCAATGCTGTGGTAGGCACTAAAATAATTCCGCCAAGGATCAGCATTATTTTCTCAAATACTTTCACGTTTATCACTCTTTTTCCAGAGTTCTCTCATAGCTCAATAAATTCTATATGAACTGCACATGTACCTTCTGCAAAGGAAACCTGTTCTAACTGTGCCTTGAGATTCTCCCTTTGTTTATTTGTCATCTTTTGAATCTGATCATGATATATGGATATATTATACTCTCTTTCACCATTATCACACAATACTTTTGTCATATTAATGCCTGAATTGCTTAAAAACTGACTGCACAAAATCGTCCTGATCTCTTTTAAATATCTGCTCTCATATTGTTCCACGCTCTCATCACTGAATACAGACTTCTTCACTACTGACATACTGCCTGATAAATACTCCTTGTCAGTTTCTGAACCATTCTTAATTTCACCGCCTGATGCCTGTGTCACCATCACTATCATTACAATCATAACACATAAAATACCCGTTATGCTCATGCAGATACATTTCTTAACGTTGTTCTTAATGTTTCTCTTAATGTTGTTCTTTTTGTTTGTTCTAACAGTTCTTTGATTCATGGCAATCCCCATCCTTCACTGAATAATAATGATTTATTTTGTGTATGGATAAAGGATAAACCATAAGGTGTCCCATTTTACGGACAACTCAATCTGCGTTTGTATGTATATAAAGTTCTATCAAAGCTTTTATATTAAAGCTTTGTATCAATCCAGTAAACTTCTACTGTTTTATCATGTTCATACTCAAAAGTTCTCTCTAAAATGCCTCCACAGTGAAGAATGGTCTTTTTTGAGGGAAGATTATCTGAATAGCAGGCCAGCATAATGCGTTCTCGTCCAATCAATCTGGAATAAGCAATCCCCTGCTCTAAAATCTTCGCCGCGTATCCTTTACGTCTTTCACTTGGTCTCACGCCATATCCCACATGCCCACCATATTCTCTCAGAAAATCATTTAAGGTATGGCGGATATCGAGCATCCCTATGATTCTGTGATCACGCTCTCTAACGGCAAAAAAAGTGGATGATATTACCCAACTTGGATCTACCGTTGCTTCATCAGCATTCTTTTTAAGCTGATCCAGCCATTCTATATAGGAAGGTGCCTGCCCAAGTAATGCACTTCCATGGATCTCAAATTCTCCTGCCACAAAATGTTCCTCTCTATATTTCTCAATTTCTCGCCCTGTAAACTCGCCAGGATCAGCCAAAAAAATTTGATCTTCTTCCATCATAACCTGTCACCTCATTCAATATTTACTTTTCTGTATGTACTCTCATTTTTTTGTCACATAAATAGCAAAGTATAAGCAACTAAAAATCAGTAGCAAAACTCCGGAGAATGTAAACGCTCCGGAGCAAAATAAATCAACTGATACTCTTTCTTTTTGTCAGACTCTTTTATCAGACTCTCTACCCTCTAATAAATCGCATATGACATCGAGTTACCAGTATCGTACAAGCCTGAACACTGCGTATAGCCAAGCATATTCATAATATGATCAGCAGTAACCTTTTGATCATATTCCTTTGTAACAAATACAATTACCTTTCCACAATTCTGTTCCAAAAGATTTTTTTGTTCTTCCAATGATTCACCCTTTACAAAGCATACCCTTGGAAATTGTTTTAGCAAATAGTAATCCTTATTCGAAATCCAGCCCATTGAATTATTGGTTACATAAATACAGTCATAGTCTGAATAATATTCATTAATTGCATTCGCTGCATCTCCATCATCACGATACAGATAAGAGACACCCTCACTGAAAAATGCAAGCGCATTAGTCGTCAAGATCACAATCAAAACAATCACATAAACAATCCAGTTTCTTTTAAAATATCCTGCAATCTTCCATACTAGTGCACATAATGTGATCAGCAG
>JAAYYM010000491.1 GCA_012515365.1 Clostridia bacterium | reverse complement strand
CCGACAAACTATGGAGATGGAAGTGTTGCGCATATGAGCAATGCGGGCTGTTTGAGGCTGGCGAAGGCTATGTGGTGGATGTTGGCCAGAATGGCAGGATGGGACGGCATTGCAACTACAAACAACAATACATCACAGCCTTTTACGATAATCGGGATGCCTGATACGCAATCGTATATAAATCTTGGCGAACCGGATGACAGTGCAAAATGGATGTCTCAGGTATATTGGATACGTGATAACTATATTGATTCAAATATTGTCTTTGTGTCTCATTATGGAGATGTTACAGATGGGAATAGTCTTACAGAATGGCAGTTTGCTGATACCGGTTTCAAGGTAATTGAGGCTATTGACATGCCTTATGGTATTGCTCCTGGCAATCACGATAGATCATATCATGACGGAGCCTTCCATTATGAAAACTATAATACCTATTTCGGAAGTGACAGATTTGCCGGGCGAGATTATTATCAAGGAAGCTACGGAACATACGATCAATACAATGTACAGTTCTTTGAAGCTGCCGGAATGGATTTCATGGTCTTGCACTTGACTTATTCTTCTGAACCGCCAGGTATTGCTTGGGCTGATTCTGTATTAAAAGCAAATCCAAACAGGCGAGCTATTCTCACCTCACATAATATTGCGAATTATGATTCCGTGCAGGATACAGCAGTATTTGATTATTCGGGTCAATTGATCTATGACGGCTTAAAAGACAATCCAAATCTGTTTCTGATGCTATGTGGTCATTACCATGATTCTGAATTTACCAGATACGCATGGAGGGCAGACACTTATGAGGGGAATACTATTTATACACTGTTCTCAAATTATCAGGGGCTTAACGGACATATTAGACTCATGAAGTTTTTCCCCCAGGACGACCTTGTTAGTGTTACGACATATTCACCATTTCTTGATTCATTTTTAACGGATGACAGAAATGAATTTACTTTTTATTATGATATGGATGTTGTTGCAGACGAACCACAAGTTGACTCTACTCTCGCCGACATCCTCACCTTCACCCTCCCCACTCAGACCGGAGCAGCCACGATCAACACCACGGCTCATACGGTGGCGATAGAGGTTAATCACCTTGCGACCATTACCAACCTTACTCCATACATAGCGGTAAGCTACGGAGCAACGATAAGCCCTGAAAGCATGACATCAAGGGATTTCACATCACCGCAGACTTATACCGTTACGGCATTGGATGGAGAGACAACACAGGAGTGGACGGTAACGGTAACGCAGGCAGCAGCACCTACGCCAAGTTCAAGTAATCCTCCTGTACATAATGGAAGGTGGATAGTACATGAAGGAGTATGGGTTAAAATTTAAAAAGAAAAGAGAATGAGACCAGACGAGAAGAAACACCTGCTGTGGATCATGCTGATATCAGCATTGATTGTTGTTGCCTTCCGCATTGAGCTCAGCCCAATGGGATGGAAATATTTTCACTGGGCTAATTGGGACTGCGGTCTTGCCTTCTTTATCGGACTTATTGTTTCGGCAGGAAAGGAGGTCGTATGGGACAAATGGCTGCACAGAGGCACCCCGCAATTCTATGATGCTATGTGGGGAACAGTAGGAGCTATAATAGGTCCTGGAACAGTCTTATTAATCGAAGGAATTATTGTTGATTTTATAATATAAAATAAGTACCATGAAAACACTAATCATTGTAATCTTCAACATTCTCGGAATAGCTATCAGCTTTCTGACAAAGTACAACACAAGGCGTGAACAGGATAAGACATTCAGCCTTAAATTCTGGATCAATGATAACTGGCCGGAATTGGCTGTTATCGCATTATTTGATGCAGCAATAGTAGGCCTTCTTCTTCTTGGCGACATTCAGATAAATGTTACAGAATTCATTCCCGAATGGATAGCTGTTGTAGGGAATAATGCTGTTTCGTTTATTCTTGGCCTTGGTCTTGCTGCAGGAATATATAGTATCTTTAAGAAGAAAGTTGCTTATACTCGTGAAACTGGAAACTGATAATTATGAAAAATCTATTCTTGAAAATTAAGACATGGTGGCTTGGGATACCTCGCAAAACCATACTTGGTAAGATCATCTATATGATTCTTACATATACCGGTAAGTTCACAAGTTGGCTTTTCGCATCAGAAGCGATGAACATTGCATTATCTGTTGTGATATTCAAGAAAGTTTCTTCCTTTTGGGGAATAATTTTGTTCTGTATTAGCGTTTATCTTATGATACTCGCTATCCATAGAACTGAAACTAAGTGAGAAATGGCAGAAGCAGGAGAGAAAGGATTGCTTTATTACTTCAAAGCCGCAAGTATTATCCTTGGAGTGCTTATAACTGTTACTGGTATTTATGCGGCCGCATTTAAGTACATTTATGGAGATAAAGGTCAAGTCATAGATATAAAAGAACTTCAGAAAGATTATGCTGAGTTTCACGAAACTATGATTGATAGTATTTCTGTTTCAAATACTCAAATGAGATCTCTTCAGCTTGAATTCGCTGAAAGTGAGCAGGAGAAAATAAATGAACTTAAACTGATCAATCAGAAGATAAATGCAATCATAAATGCGGTTCCTAATAATAGAGAACTTATTCAAAAGATAGATGAGATCCATTATTTCTATCAACAATGGAACGAAGACGAAAAAAAAAACTTATTGAACAGCCGAGTGTCATGCGAATAGACACAATGAATACCGCGGAACGGGAATATAAAATTAAAGTCATTAAAAAATAAGTCATGTCTGCAGACGTAAAATTTCCAGAATTAGAGCAGCTTTGTAAATCGCTTCATGTTGACAGTAGTCAGATGTCACTGAATATTCATGATCAATTATTTGTTGCACGAATATTTGACATGCATTACAACTCTCTTCTCGATGATCTCGGTTCTCAGATTAAAGATCTATATGAGAAACAAACAAAAGATCTCGCCGAGGTTATTATTACATATCACAAGGATCACATGAGAGAGATTAGGAAACTAACATCTGGAGTAAAAGCGATGGACAGAAGACTTGGATCAGTTGAAAAAGAGATTGCCAAACATGAACGGCAAATACATTGCTTAAGAAAAGCAATTGAAGAACTTCATAACAAAGATATTGAAATAGGACAATGAATTTTATCAGAGTCATAATAGCAAGAAGATACGAAATACATCAAACTCCAGGTAGTCTGTATGTGTTTGATCACGACAGAGCTATAGCGAATGTCAAGACTCTCGAATTACCTTGGCTTAATAACATTAGGAGAGAGAGTTGTATTCCTCCTGGTACATATGACTGTGAGAGATTCGATCATCCGAGAATGGGTCAATGCTGGCTTCTTAATGATGTTCCGGATAGAAGTGAGATTATGATTCATGCAGGTAATTTTGCAAGTGGGAAGAAAGTGGATATTGAAGGATGTATAATGCCAGGGCTTCGATTTATCGATATTAATCTCGATGGAAATCTTGATGTTGCTGATTCTGTCAAAGCTATGAATATACTTCGTGCTATTCTTCCAGATAAGTTCAAACTAACAATATTGTAATTATGAAAGAGGTACTTACAAAAAGTTTTCTTATAATCCTTGGAATTGGGTTGTTTTATTTGATATTCCTTCGTGAATGCAAACAAAACGATTGTCCTCCAAAAGATCATCAACTCGTCTCAAATGAATTTATGGATAGCCTTATTGCTGTTGCAAATAAGCCTCCGGTTATTATCATAAAAGATAGTATTGTATATCGTGATACAATCATTTATATAATCAAGAAAGTTCCTGATCCGATAATTGTAACTCCAGAAACTAATATCTATCGTGATTCGATATATAATGACAGTATAAGAGTGTGGACAGAACTTCATGTAGATGGGACTGTTCAATGGTGGGATCAATGGTACCAGCCTATAATTCATTACAGGACTATAACTGAAAAGGTCAATGTTCCGTATCCGGTTATTGAAAAGGTTCCTTATTGCGGCAATGCTTTATATCTGTCAGGTCTGGCCGGAGCGATGGGAAAAGACTTTGCGATAGGCATAGGTGCTGACTTCGTTACCAAGAATAGACTTTATGGTATTCAATATAATCGAATAGGTGATGCGAATGTTATTCAAGGAAAGTTAGGATTGAAAATAAAATTTAAAAAATAAACAAAATGAAAACTCCATTGTTTGGGTCTAACAGGATTCAGTCATTCAT
>JAAYYM010000490.1 GCA_012515365.1 Clostridia bacterium | reverse complement strand
CGCACGAACATGTAGCCAGAAGCTCCGCGTACAGAAATCGGAACATGCATAACAAATTTGGTCTTTTCTATAATAAGGTCTCCAAGTAATAAGATCTGAGGCAGCACACAAAGTACCAAAAAAATAGAAATCAAAGTTCCACGTCCCAGACACTGACCAATGGCAGAAATCGACGGTTCTGAAGTCATCTGTCCAATCATGATACCGGCTACTGCCAGAATACTTCCCGACGTAAGTATGGTTGGGAACGCAAAATTCAGTGTTTCTATCATTGCATCCTTTGTAGGCATCTTCTGTTTCAGTTCCAGATATCTGCTTGATATAACGATTGCATAATCAATATTGGCGCCCATCTGGATGGAGCTGACGATCAGGTAACTCATAAAGTGAAGATTTGAGCTCATCAGATAAGGGAAGGAGAAGTTGATCCAGATACTTCCCTGTATAACGATGATCAGCAGCACCGGCATACCTGCGGATTTGAAAGTAAACAGTAAAATGACCATAACAAACAATGCCGTCAGAATACTGATGACAATATTATCTCGTGAGAACGAATCTGACAGATCAAAATCACTGGTGGAATTACCTGCTACATACACTTTACCGCCATATATATTCTTAGCTTCATCATGGATGGTATCTAAGAATGCAAAGGTCTCTTCTGATTCCTCCGGCAAAGTCAGATACACCAACATGCGGGCATATTGTTCACCTTGTAGCTGTTGCTTTGCGTGATACATCTGATTATAAGCATCGTCAAGCGTATTCTGTAACTCCTGATCCAATGTCACATAGCCTGCTTCAACCTCATCATATAAAAACATGAAAATATCGATCAACGGAACAGAATAAGAATTCAGACCGCTTACTACCTTTCCATAGTTTTCGTCATTTACCGCGTAGGCTGCAAATAACAACTCCGCGACCTCATAATCCAGATCCAAAAGCTCAGAGAATTCTCTTGCATTCAGCTCATCCGTCAGCATATAGTCGTCCATCGCATTTGCATTTGAAAGTCCTGTGATATGATCAACTTCATCGTATTGTTCTAATCTGCGAATTAACATTTTCTCTGCTTTATAATTTCCGGCAGGAATCACAAGTGCCACCATATTTGTTTTTCCAAATGTATCATCAATCTTCTCCTGTGCAATCTGCATCTCATTCTGTACCGGAGTCGATAATGTACTCTCACCAAATACATAGGGACATTTATTGGACAGAAAAAACGCACCTACTACCAAAAGAGCGAAAACAGGTGGAATCAATAAATGTGTTTTATAATCAAATTGACCAATTGGAGTGATTTTAGGCACAAAGTTTTTATGATGTGTTTTGTCAATCCATTTACTAAACAGCATAAGAAGTCCCGGCATCAGTGTAAACACCGACAAGAGACTAAAGAAAATTGCTTTGATCAGTACGATTCCCATATCCGGTCCGATTTGAAACTGCATAAAACAAAGCGCCAAAAGTCCGGATATTGTCGTCAGACTACTGGATGAAATCTCGGGAATTGCTTTACTTAACGCCTCTATCGTTGCCTCACGGGCAGGAAGTGTTTCATGCTCCTCTGTATACCTATGACATAAGATAATCGCGTAATCAATGGCAAGCGCCAACTGAAGTACTACCGTAACAGAATTGGAAATGAAAGAAATCGTACCAAAAATAAAATTCGTTCCCATATTCATAAGTGCTGCGGAAACAAAGGTAAGCAGAAGTACCGGTATCTCCGCATACGTCTGTGAAGTAAAAAGTAGTACCAGCACAACTACAATCGCTACAATCACTATGATTTTTTGCATTTCTTCCGCAATAATGTCTGAAAGCGTATCTCCAATATCACTTGAAACATATAAATCATAGCCACTAAACTGCTCTTTCAGTTGATTAAGCGAATCCACGCATTCCTGATCATCTGTCGGATCATTGAAGGTAACATCAAATAATGCCGAAGAATTTTTATAGTGCTTTTCGGATTCATCAAAATCGACTGACTGTACATAAGAAAGAGCTTCCATCTGCTCCTTAATTTGTGATGCTTTCTTAGCCGTGATGTTTTCGATCATAACTTTGGCTGAACCATATGTAAGAAACTCCTCGTCCATCACGCCAATCGCCTGTTTGGTTTCTGCCGATTCCGGAAGATATGCTGAAATATCATTTTCAACGCCCACCCAGTTTCTTGAAAAAACAGAAAAAATACAAGCAATAACAAACAGCAGAAAGAATAAGGATCGCTTATCAACAATAAACTCAGCTACTTTTTTCAATGGAACCGCCCACTCTCTATTAGATATTCAATCAATATAATATCCACTATTATAGTCAGCCGGCGATTAAAAAGCAACACTCGAAATAAGGTTTTTTGTGGAATAAACTGTCGATTCGAATTTACCAGAACATGAAGCTGTTAAAATAGAGGCAGTGGATACTCATAATCAATCCTGTAAGCGCACACACAACCGCCTGTACCCCAGCGCGGGCTGTCATTTTCATCTTTTTAAAATGAACAATCAGATCAATTAAATATGCAAATGGCACCAACATAAAGATCATATTAAGAAGAATGCAACCTCTTACTTCTGCAAAGGTAGAAACCCCATCAATCAGTGTCAGTAATGTCAATGCAGTAAACACAAATCCCAAAAGAGTAGCAGAATAATTCAGGAAACGTGGCAGCCCAAATACGAGTTTTCGACCTCGTAATTTACTGATCAGCATGCATATTAACATGATCAGAGAGTAACCTGCTGCTATTATAAATAAAAACATCAACGCAAGCTGTCCATAAAAGTTCATTGCAGATACCTTCTTATAATCAGATCCCGGCAACTCCAACAGTTGCTCTCCATCAGCCGTCTTCTTGCTAAAAAACAAATAATCCTTATTTTCCATTTGAAGAAGATATTTGTCGCCTCCGGCATTGGCAAGCATTAAACCATTGCCACCATACTGTCCCTGCACTGGTTGTGGTATCATAATATAGGATAATAATCTGAATGGTTTTGTAACTCCTTCCATGCAGGTACGTAATGCTAAATAGGTACCTGAGATATCATTTTTGTCCAAATAGGTGTTAAAAGAATTTTCGCCAAAGACCATCGGTAAAATACCGCATGTATATACCGATTCCTCATTTTGATTCGTTAAAATGATAACACCTGTCTGACTCTCTCTATCAAACGCAAACCATGAGGTACTGCCATTTGTACCTCCATCATGCCATAAAAGAGGAACATTCTGTACGTCTGTCCAAAATCCATGACAATTTCTTGCCGTCTTACCATCAGCAAAATAGCGAGACGGGGACAGCATCTCATCAAGTGTTTCACGATGTTGAAACAACGGAGTCTCCTCATTATCCTGTTTCATAAATGCCTGTCCGAACTTAACAAAATCCGACAAGGTACCTGTTGCCATGCCTGCCGGCGGCAAAGTAATCTGATAAAAGCAGGTTCCCATTGATGTTCCATCTGCCTCATAGCAATTCTCCTTCATTCGCTGTTCTCTGACATAGCTCTGATCGGACAGATCGGTGCGAATAGCAGTATGCTCCATTCCTAGCGGCTTAAAAATGTGCTCTTTCACATAAGCATCATAGCTTTGTCCGCTTATGCATTCCACGATGTAACCAGCAAGACCTGTTCCCCAGTTTGAGTAAGCAAGTCTGGTGCCCGGCTCATAGATCTGTTTTGGTTCCATATAGGCAAGTGTTTCTGCCAAACTCTTTGATTGCCCATCTGCTTCTAAATACAAATCTGTATAATTCTCCTGCCATCCTCCGGTATGGTTCATCAGATCAAGGATCGTAACCGGCGTTTCATATCGCAGTTTTTTTAGAAACCCATCTGGAAGATAAGTACGTACATCCTCATCCAAATCCAATTTTCCCTGCTCTGCCAGCTGCATGATACAGCTCCATGTAATTAATTTTGTGCATGATCCCCACTCAAACACAGAATCTTCTGTGTTCTCCAGGTGCTCTTCTATATTCGTATATCCATAGCCTTTGCTAAATAAAGTTTCCTTACTGTTAAATACCGCAACCGACATAGCAGCTGTTGTGTCTTCATGCTCTTTTACATAAGTGTCTACGACATGGGGCAATTCTTCTATATCTAATCCAGAGGGCAGCGTCTGTGCTTCTTCAGTTCCTTGTACCTCTTTTGTCTCCTGTGCGTAAGCTGTCACTGGCATCAAAGCAATTGCAAATGCAGTTATGAAACATATGATACGTTCTTTCAATTCAAATTCCTCCCTAACATGATTTGACACGATTGCAGGCATCACATATACTTTTATTATTTAGATCAGCCGATATGAAGTGGCGTCTGTTATGGAGGAGACATTTGTTATGGAGGAGCAGATCAGATACTGTAAAATCAATGATATAATAGAAGAAGTTCATTACTTTCATTCTAGAAAGAATTATCCACTGCATACTCATACCGATCACGCGATCATCGGTACCGTAACCGAAGGCAGTGTTTCTATCAAAGAAAATAATGAAGATTATACATTTAACCTCGGAGAATCCTTTCACATCATGCCTAATGTCGCACATATGTTAGGACCTGCGGATGAAAATGTCTATTCCATGGTATGTTTATGCATCAAGGCTGTCGATTCTGATGAGGTCTATCAGTCCATAGAGGATTATTCCACTCAGCTAAAGCAGCAGCTGTTAGATACTCCAGAGGCTGAATTTTCAATTTCAGATATGTCAAAAAGCATTTCTGTCAGTCCCTTTCATATGATCAGGCAGTTCAAAGCCGCCTATGGTCTGACTCCACATCAGTTCCAAATTCAAAGTCGTATCCGCAAAGCGCAAAAGCTTCTGGAACAGGGAAAAAGCGTAACTGAAGTGGCATATGCAACAGGCTTTTGCGATCAAAGCCACTTCAATCACAGCTTCAAGAAAATCGTCGGACTGGTTCCAAGTGAATATCGCCAGTCCGTGATTCATAAAAATCCGAACGGGCAGTAATCATTCATGTCAATGCCCCATTGCCATCAGCAAAGCGCTGGTATGAATTTTGCAAACAGATAAAGTCCATCCTCGCCTGCATGAACCTCATGAGGTATTTCTTTTTGCATAATCGAAATTACTCCAGGTACATAAGTTAACTTAACTCCATCATTGACACAAATTCCAGAGCCGGCAATCACCTCATGTGTTTCGAGCTGAGTCTCATGAATATGATTTTTGATACTCTTCTCTGGGGCAATCTTTACAAGATGATAGCTGAAAGTACCCTGCGTATCCTTTGATGTAACGATATGTTTCAGCTCTACCCCCTCAAAAACAGGGTGCTTTGACCATGGAATATCAGCAAATTCTACTGTCTGGTCTGTCAATTCCATTCTTCCATTGTTATAGGCTTCAAATAATTTTTTGTTCATAAAAAATCTCCTTTCATTTTTGAATCCATAAAATTTTTTTATAATTATGAGTTTCGCAATTGCCTGATAAAATCATCATATTTGAATCTGAATTATATTCCTTGTATAAAATTGCTGTAATCTATGTATTTTAAATTGTCAGATTTTTGCAATAGTGTGTCGTAGGGTAAAGTTTTTGTAGGAAAATAAATAGAAAAAATAGAAAGCACCTGATTCCTGTGTTAGGATTGAAGTTGACTAGACAAAAATCCAAGGAGGGTGCTTT
>JAAYYM010000489.1 GCA_012515365.1 Clostridia bacterium | reverse complement strand
AGCCACAGCGTCCCTATTTCTTCGATGTATCTGTCATTTTCATAGATGATTTCACCAAAAGGGGTAAGGGTATGATATTTCTTGCCCTGAGATGGCTCAGCAGTAAGACCGACAGCTTGCAGCCAGTACCGCAGGGACTTAACCATATTTGCACCTATACCTAAAATGTCCATAGGATTTCCGTTGTCACCCATAAAGACTGTTCTGTCTTGGACAACATTTTTCATTCCTTTATATAGCCAGCCTTTTCGTATAAAAAAGGTATCATGTGCTCTAAATCTCATATTTACTCCTTTGTCTTGAGGTATTTGTCCATCATGCAGCCGCCTTCAAGATATTTAGCAGTAACGCACATCTTACAACGCTTACACTTGCTCTCGCTGATTCGGTATTCATCACTGATAATTGAGATGGCGCCATATCTACACAGCGATTCGCATTTTAAGCATTTACGGCAGGCATTGAATTTTCTCACCTGATAGCCGACCATTCTTTGCAGATCATCATGCTTTGCCACATTCATGGTCTTGATTTTTACTGCATAATCATATCCATCCTGTGAAAAGGGCTGAACCGATAAAATTGGCACATTAGTTTTTATATCCAAAACAATGGTTTCATTGATAAGTTTTCGCCCAAGTTCCTTAGTAACCTTGCCAAATGGAGTTAGTAAATTCAAAAAGCTATCATCAATCGGACTATTAAGCTTATATACTTTTGCATTTTCCTCAGTTGTACAATTAGTAAATTTAATTTTGACTTCCTCCGCAGCGGCAATACCGTTACCACCCTGGCGAGCTTTCCATTTGCCGCTGTCAACATAGACTTCGGCATCGGGCTTGCCGATCTTTATAGCGAAATCTATCAAAAACTTGCGCCATCTCCCAGCCTGCTCCGGCATATAAATCCGGGACAAGAGTTGCGCTCTTTCATTATTGTTCGGACAACACCAACATCCTACCCGGTCATAGCCAAGCCTGTAAGCATCGTTGAAATCTATGCCTTCACCTAATATGTAGAGCCAAACGTCGATATCTTTCCAATGGAAAATTGGGGATGCAACCTTTTGCTTTTGTATCTTTACTGATTCGGCATTATTCTCTACTCGGTTATACTTACTGCGACTTACGGATTCGTTTTTGCGAATGCCGTAAAAAGTTAAAATATCCATATCACGATACAGACTGTTCAGGACGCGGGTAATTGGTCCTGTCTTAAACATAGAGCAGCACCAGCGAAGCATACGGGCAGGGGGACCAATGTCCTCACAAACCTCATAAAAGTTTTGTTCCTTGTTTTTTGCTGTCTTAAATATGGCTTTGGGATTGTTTTCCCTAAATCGCTTAGCATATTCTATAGTCAGGGGAAATTCAAGGGTAGTATCACCGAAGATATGCACTAAACTCGGATTACTCAAAGCTCGAACTGTTAAATCGGCGGTTACAGTTGAATCCTTGCCACCTGAAAACGAGATTACTATATTCTCATTCGGATATGCTTTTGCGGTGTCCCTTATAAACTCCGTTGCCTCATCAAAGATGTAATGCAGTCTTTCTGTGTTTGCTTTTATAAACTTATGTATAGTTTGATTGAAAAAGTCATAACTGTTCTGCTCTTTGTATTTTTCAAGCTGTTCCACAATTTTGTCTGCAGAACGCTTTTTATACGCACTTATTGGGATCATCTTCGACTCGCCGTCAATGTAATAACGGTTATCAGCAGCCCAAACAGTTTTATTTATGTATTCAAGTGGCTTTGCAGTTAATATTTCAATCAGAAGCCGTTCCTCAGGGAATACCGGGCGTAAATCTGAACATAAATAAGAAGTTTCTTTTCCGCACAAAGGACATATATTTTTATCAATTCTGTTTGCTGATTTTATGATTGGCGTCTTGCAGTCATTGCACCAATAGACCATGATAGGAATATCCTGTTCAGTGGCATTACCGCAAAGCTCGCAGGTTTCACTATTAGTTTCCCTGCTACAAATCTTACACCACATAACAAAACACCCCCTTACTTCCTCTATTATATCAGATTTGCTGTACCATAAAACGGACAGTAAATTAAATAAATCTTAGTCTCTTTTGTACTCTAAAATACCACCAACACTACATTCGAATAATTCACAAAGCTTATTAAGCGTTTCGTAATCAACCCGCTCCATCTTGTCATGATATAGGTTTGAGATTGTAGTTCTTGCAAGCCCTGTTTTCTCATGCACATCTTTTATTTTGTATCTTTTTTCACCCATCAGCACGGATAATCTGCAATGTATTGACATCACATACGCTCCTTATACAAAATCACAAGGAATATTATAACAGATATTAGTCGAACAATAAATAGATATGGCTACATTTTTTAACCATATCTATGCAAATCCTATATCCTCAATAAAACATTTTTCATGAACCTGTCAACACTAAAACCCTCAGCAGTACTGAGGATTTTAGTCTTAACAGAATATTTTCAGGCAGGAACAGCTTTTCAGCTCCCCCTGCCTCACATTAATCAAAGTATGAAACCCGCTGGTTCATCACGATTCCGGATTTGAATTGGATCTCTATCAGATCGTCCTTGACGGCCTTGACGCTCTGCAGGAGTCTCCTGACCAGGTCGTTGTCAAACTCCCTGATCTCGCAGGTGGTTTTCTTGAGGCAGGCGTCCATATCGTTAAGCCTCTTCTGAAAATTCGCCGCCATTTTCTGCTCCCGCACCAGCTCCAGCTTCTTCTGCTTCAGGTCGTTGATCCGCTCCGCGATTCTTTTATATCTCTCGTCAAAATCCTCCGTGATGGCGCCTTGCTTTGCATTTTCCTCTATCAGAGCCAGCATCTCACCCTGCAGCTTTTCGATCTGCCCGTCATATTCGGTGGGCACATTTTTGGTGGAATAGCTGCCGATGACACGGATTACGTTCTCGCGGAAGGCGCTGACAAACTCGCCGAGGTTTTCCACGACGCTGTTGATGGCCGTCATTATTGCTTCATGCAGGATATCCTCCTTGAACGTGGGGGAGTGCTTGCAGTTCCTGGTTCCGTTCTTCAGGCGGTTCTCGCAGCGCCACACGGCGGTTTTCTGGCCGTATTTGGACCATACCTGCCTGCGGTAGGGCTGGCCGCATTCCTTGCATACCATGATGTCGGTCAGGGCGAATTTGGAGTTATGTGACATGCCACATAATGACGGTTATGTACCGAAAAACAATATGCGACGAAGCAGACAAAAAGCGGATTAATAGTTGCACTTATGGCACTTTCATCGTCGCATATCATTTTGCTTTTACACCAGTCTTGAGAGCTTTTGAATCAGATCTTCATCGTCATTCCAATCGGCGAGTGTGGAACCAGTGATTTCAGGGTATGCGTTTTCCAAAGCATCACGTTTGCGCTCCGTGTCAACACGTGCATACACTTCCGTAGTTGCGATATCAACATGCCCAAGGATATCTCGAATATATATAAGATCGATTCCGGCTTGGTAAAGATGCATCGCTTTTGAGTGACGGAAGATATGCGGCGAAATTGTAAAGTCAGGTAATAATAAAGACACCTCCCTTGCACGTTTTTCATACTTTTCAAGAATATATGATATGCCCTTCCGGGTATATGCCGCATGGTGCCGATTCATAAATAATGGCCGGTCACATCCATATGGATTTTCAATGTGCTGATCTTCGAGATATCGGATTAATAGACTGACGGTATTTTTCATGAGAGGTACATGCCTTGTCTTTCGTCCCTTGCCTGTAAGCGTTACTATGGCGGGTGGCTCCAAGCGGAGATCCCTGACTCGCAAATCGCAAAGCTCCTGTACTCTCGCACCAGTATCATACAGGACGGTCATAATCACCAGTTCCCGACGTTCAAATACATTTGCTTTGTCAGGCATGGAAAGAAGCAGCTTCAGCATGTCTGGGGTAAGGTATCCTATCACCGGCTTTGTACACCGTTTCTTTGGAATAGACAATATTTTTTGGCAAAGAAGAAGGTGCTCTGGCGCTTCGATCTGAACATACTTGAAGAATGAATTGATGGCTGTTCTCCGATTATTGCGTGAAATGGGACTGCATCCGCGTGTTTTCTCCAACCAGTCATAATACTCCCTGACGAGCACATCGGAAATCTTGGATAGAGTCAATCTTTCTGGTTGGATACCTTTCTCTGTCTTACAGAAAATTAAAAATAATTTAAAAGTATCCCTGTAAGTTCGCAGGGTATTGCGACTGGAATTGCGTTGTCCCGCAAGGTAGTCGGTCAGATAGCGGGTGAGGTGGTAAGAAAAATCACTCGGCTTCACACAGATCACCTCCTAACTCCGGTATCAAGTGAGGATAGCTTTCCTCCAGTTTGGCGGAAATGCTGGGATACAGATCGGCAGTGAGCCTTAAATAATACGCCGTATAGCGAAAAAGCGTATGCCCCATATAAGCCCGCAAATAAGGATAACAGGTATTCAAGTCCCTGCCTTCTTCAACCCACCGTTTTAGGCAATGTACAGCAAAAGTGTGCCGGAAATCATGAATCCGAATCGGATTTCTGCGTCCCCCATGAGATATACCGGCATTTCTTAGAAATCTGCGGAAATTTCCATAGATGTTCATATAAGTGATTTTTTCTCGTGGCGGTAACGGAAAGAAGTAATGATGCTTTTGTTTGCCGTTATGTACCGCATTCCAATAGCTCACACATCGCAGCCGCATTTCCTCTGACATAGGAACATAACGTTCGCCGCCGTTTTTTGATTCTCTGATTGTGAGAACTCCATGAGTCAAATCAACATCATCGGTTTTAAGAGATATTGCTTCGGAACTGCGAAGCCCGCAGCAATAGAGCAGGCGAAAGAATACTGGCATGATATGGTGGCGAAGCGGCGCCGCGCATGTGTACCGGCAATCATCTGTCGCAGCGAAAAATCTTTGAAGCTCATCCACGCTGTATATATGCGGTGTGTACCGGTGATCGGGCGGAAGCGTATTAACCGGGAAAACATATGCTGCAGTCCCCATATTGCATAAATACGTCCCGAGGTGGCTAACGGGTGTCATTGAAAGCCGTGTCGTCTTAGGCTTTCCTATACAACAGAAGGAGAACCAATCAGAAACCAATTCCTTGCTGAGAGTAGTCTGTTCTGGATAACGCTTAGCACAAAAGCGATCAAAACGTTTGAGAACCACTGCTGGACCATAATATTTCATTCCTAATCCATGCTTCAGTGCGATTAGCCCCTCAATGGCTTCTTTGAGCCCGCTTTGGAAAACAAAATTGTTAAATTCAGCCATACGTTTACTCACCATCCTCTCCGAGACTCAGCGCACAGTCACGCAGTCGCTCAATATCCGTTTGCAGATAAATGGCTGTGGAATTCGATGAAGTATGTCCTAAAATGTCAGAAATCATGTGCAGTGAAGCGTTATCCTGTAAGAGCGTGGTAGCCAGCGAATGTCTTAGGGAATGCATGCCGTTTCTTCGTTTCTGGACAATAGGGAGCCGTGCACGCGTCATATATTTTTCGATTGTTTTGTACAAATGATTTTTCTCTGACAGTGGTCCATACGGAGCATTGTGTGTCAAGAAAACAAAAGGTGAATCAATCTTGGGGCGAGCACTTTCAACATAATCAATGATCGCCCATCCTACGTCACGCAAAAGTGGAAGAGATATTGGCACACCAGTTTTGGACTGGACGAATTCAATGGTATTTGACGACCATTTCAGATTTATAAACTTCAATTTTTTCAAGTCACCGGAACGAATTCCAAGGCGTGCTACCATCAATACCATGGCATAATCTCTTTTTTCGCTAGGATTGTTACGGTCAATGGCGTTCAAAAGCGCAAAAACCTCATCTTTTGTCCAAAAGGAGGGTAATTTATGATGCTCTGTTTGATTGACGCGCCCGATTTTGTCAGATAGGTCATGCGGGATGTATTCATTTCTATATAAATACCGTAAAAAAAGCCGGACAGCCCCTAAGGTATGCTTGATCGTGACTGTGGAATATTCCTGCAATGTACTGATATATCCAAGGACATGAGCAGCTTCCATGTGCATAATGTCGTGTAATCCGCTTTTCTCTAAATATGAAAGGAAGGTTGCACTATGCGCAAGGTAGTTGTCGATTGTACTGGCGGAATAATTAAATTCAGCAAGATGCGTGGCATAATGATTCAATAGCTCATTATACGCCTTGTTTTCCAGCAAATGAGCCGTAGCGTAATATCTGTTTAATATAATTCCGAAACGCTGATAACTATCAAGCATTAGAATGCCTCGCCTCATAAAACTTCTATACCGCTTTTCACATTGCTCGGCATCGCGTGAGGCGAGATATTCTTGGGCAACGTCCAAATTAAATTCGTGACACCCGACTGAATCGAAATATCGGGCCATGCTATTCCAGAAATATCGGTAATTGTCGATACCATATTGTGAATTGCCTCTCCTTTCAAGCACCTGCAAAACCTCTGTTATGAGTTCCTCTACTGTCTTTTTCATTGAAAACCTCCTGGATTTGAAGTGATTTCACAAAAGGTGAAATCCTATTCAAATTTTAAGGAAGCCCACGGAATTTGTAAAATGATATGCGACGATGAAAGTACCATAAGTGCAGTATCAACCCGCTTTTTGTCTGCTTTGTCGCATATTATTTTTCGGTACATAACCGTCAGAGTTCTGACCGCACACATAGTCCATAAGCGCAGCGGTTTCTTCTCCGGTGAGAGTCTCCTTCAACCCTGCGGTCATGACTCCCCATAACTCACCGTCGACGATTTCAACTGAAGGATATAAGCTATATACCTTATCATTGAGAGCTTCATCGTGGATGTATTCTGCAAGGCCTCGAGCGCTTTCAAAGAAACGGTTCTCTTTTGCGATGGCAGCGAGGATAACATCCTCATAAGAAATAGCATCCGCAGGGATGATTTCTACCGGATTGTCCTCCACTCCATACTCACCCTGGGGGTAAGTTACGATCTTCACAGGAAAAAAGATACGCATTGTTTCGTTTACCATTGTATTATCCTCCATTCTTTTTTGACATGATTAATTTTAAACCCTAAAAAAGGGCATAAAAAAAAGCGGCAGCATCTAATTTCTAAAATGCCACCGCTAATTTCACATGAGAGCTTTACTGTATTTTATGTATATGTAAAAAACAAGCATGCCCAATTCACTTTATAAGAAGAATTCGTATTAAAAGTTGTTGTAATATTACAGTCCCAATTTACTGTTAGTTATTCTATCAAAATCTCCTGTTACTTGTTAGCCCTGAATTGGAAGCTCTCCTGATAGAATTATTTTATCAATTCTGTCTTTGACATCGAGAAGGTACTTATCTTCGGCTAAAATGATCTTTGCACCGTATTCATCATATTGCAAAGATTTCATAAAATTATCCCAACCACCGATAAAAATATCTATAAATTCTTCGTTGTTTCCTCTTTGCAGGTATCTTCTCCTGTATTCTTCTTTTGCCGTGCGCTCAGGAAAGCATAGGATATATGGTATATGCATATCTTCTAAGCCTGCAAGGACGCTACTGTCGGATGGAATAACAAGATATTTATATAGCTCCATATTTTCCAAAATCGCATTTATGTAGTTACTCGGATATTCTGGATTCATTTGAAGGCTAAAGTCAGCTTTTGCTTTTTCGTGTTCCACATTGTCGCTATCTGTTTCAGGCAAAAAGTATTTATAAGGCATGCAGACAAAATCCTTTGCGTCCTCAAGATGGTCACAGAAATAAGTCTTACCTACGCCGGCAAAAGCAGCGATTATCATTATAATTTCACCCCTATCTTCAGCAGTAAAAATTTTCACCGAATTTTCGTCAAATTCGTTGTCCCAAAAACTGCTGATATACCGTCTGAGTCATAACATATTTCACCACATGCCAACCCTACGTCCCAAGCAAAATAATCGCGGCACAACAAATATACTTTTCTCTTTTACTGCTTCATTCTTGTTCCTCTCTAATTCTAACTTTACCTTATCAACACAGGTCGGTCATTAATTAACGGCCAATTTTTAAATTTCCGGTTAGCTGCAACAAAACTCTCATCCTCTATTTCTTTAAAAACGGAAAAAATTCTTCACTTGCATTGCATCCTCCTTCCTTTTCGCCTATATAGACCATGATACAAGAAGGATTGACCTCTCTCATTTTTCGCAGCACCTTAACTACTACTTCATCAGTATAGGGAGGCCAGGACATAATAAGAACATCAACGTTCTTCCCATACTCTATTTTCTCCACTTGTTTCTCTTTCCCATGTTAGTCATCCGTTGCGATAATATTCACGCCCTGCTTTCTTAATTCCGCAGATAGTACTCCTGAACCAGCCATAACCTCCAGGCATCTTCGGTTTCCTATCCATAGACTTAAAGCTTTAACCCACTCTTTTGATAACAGAACAAATCCAATATTATTTATGAACTTTTCCCGTAAAGTAAACGTATAGATATTCCAGCTTCGCACCATAAAATCAGGATAGCTATCGGGAAGTTCTCTGTTTTTTATCATCTTCTCAATTTCAGAAAGAATTGATATTTGATCCTGAGATAGTTTAAAAATAACTCGTCAGACATACACGCATAACCTGCCTTGCTCAATTTTATTTTTTACAGTTCACATCGAATTTTAACACTGTCCCAATCTTTATTATATCAACCCGGATAATCCAATATGGTCCATCTTTTAAAAAACCTCGAATAATATCAAAATTTTTATTTTCCATACTTTTCATAAATTGTTTTTGCAGCAGTTCTGATTTTTACTTTTAATTCCGATGACATATCAAGTACTTCAGCATTTTCTCCATACTGCATCATCCAATATACCATCGCATCTTCACATACATCAACGCTTATATCAATTGTATTCTCTGTTTCAGAATTTGGTACAACACTATATGTAGAGCCAAACCAATCTACAATCTGTGTAAAAATTTCTTTTTTTATCCTTAACTTCATTTTTCTTACTGCACCAGAAACCATATATGGATGTTGAATATTGTATTGCGACATATTAAATCCTACTTTCAACTCAGGTATGTCCGTCCGCTTCGTCGAGTTCAATTCAGTAATTTTAATATTCGTCATTAAATCCACACGAAAATAATAGCATTTCACTGAATTATCATAGGTCGCTATTAAATAGTACCTCCCACTCCCCATTACAACAAGATGCGGGTTAATACTGACATGTTTATATGGAACAATT
>JAAYYM010000488.1 GCA_012515365.1 Clostridia bacterium | reverse complement strand
AATTTGAAGGCATATATATTGCAGGTATGCGACAGGATATGCGAATAGCAATTCCTTCGGCGCATTCTCAAACATCTCCTGATAGCCTTCAAACTCCACAAGAATCACGGTGATGTTGTTTTCCTGGTTCATCAGCATGAGGATATGCTCGATGTCACCCGCCCGATATAAATACTTATAAGCGTCAGGATACTGGCGTTTTAGCAAATGCCATTCCCCAAGGCGCTTGTATAACTCCTTGATATCTATTTTTGCATATGTTTGCTTTTTTCTTAGAAAATCTAACAGAATCGCATGTATTTTATAAATGCCGGAGGCTTCATCATAGTCAATAAAAGCGTTTTCCATATAAAGCTCTTTCAGGGATTGTTCAATGTCCGGCTGTTCCAAAACGAAGGAGGCCTCCTCAGATGTGAAGCTCTCCATGACCGCAAGCTTCTGAAGCAATTGTCTGCTCACTTCGTCATATGGCTTGTACAGATTGTTATCCACCAGCTCGTCGATAGTGCTGCTGATGCCTGCCTGGATGCCTTTTTTCAAGCCAACGATCAAAAGGTATATCATGGATATCCAACCGCCGCTGTAACGGGCCACAGTCTCCAACTCCTCAGAAGAGGGCGTATAATGCATGAATTTGAAGTACTGCACGATTTCATTCCGCTCATATTTTAAGCTGTGAAGTGTCATTGTAGAGCATAGAGATGTTAACTCGGCCAGCCGCATATTTTTCATATCCCGCATGATCAATACGATATGCAGGTTTGGTATCTGTTCTCTGACAATATTATTCAGCAGACTGACATTTTCAGGGCTGGAGGCCAGGTGGAAATCATCGATGACCAGGATGGTATCTTTTTTATATTCTGTTTCAGTAAGAATTTCAAGGACTTTTGCCTTTTGAGGGGCATCGGAGGGATACCCAAGGCTTTTCAGCTGCTCGCCCAGGATTTTGTTGGACAGCTCAATCTGTCTGGAAAGCCTGTCCCAGAAAAATGACATCGTTCCATCTGAAGCAGCAAGGGAGACCCATATCTGATTTGTTTCCCTGGACCTGAGAAATTCGCGCACAGCAGTAGTCTTGCCATAACCCATAGGCGCAGCCACAATAAACAGCGGATATTCAAAGATACCCTCCAGAAGCTTGTTTATACGTTCCCTGACAAGAATACGCTCCTTCACAGGAGGAATAGCTGACATCACAATGACCTCCTATGATTGTATATACAAAATTCTATATCATTCCATGAAATATTACAAGAAAATTCAGCGCAGGCCGTATATGGCAACATAAAACTTATTTATGAAACCAATAAGGTCCCTTGTTTTCATGTTTGTAGATAACGGTAAGTATATTTTGTTCCATTTTGGGACTGAACTTTTTATTATTCAATAACCACGTTAACTTATCATTTACAATATCGAATGGACATCAGATTTATTTTGTTTTGATTCATTTTATCATAGAGCTTCTGTCTGTGATAAATGGTTAAAGAACATGTTTTTACACAGGAAATATATCGACACATCTATATTAAGTCAATTATAATTAAGTAAATTACAATTGACTTATATGAATAAAGAGAATGTAAGATATTCAGCTTATGGATATGGTAAAAATACTTAGGACCGTTGAGATGTATTCTTTAATGAGATGATGAAATGACATATGCAGTTTTTAACCAACTTAAATCCAGCTTTCCTTCGTCCACGGTACATTGCGGGAACTATTCAGGAATTACTATTTCTCCATCTTCAATAGAATAATCATGAATACTTGCCGTATATGAGATCACGCTTCTGCTTTCCACATCAAAAAATTCATAATATTTCAACTTTGAATTTGTCTTGCAAACGATCAGGATAATATGGTTTTTTTCGCCTGAATCAATGGATTGACGAAAAACAAGATAAACCTTGACGATTTTTGTAATTAGAAATATTATGAATATATAACAATAAATTTGAACTCACATAGCTGCACATTCAATTCAAAAGAGAAAGATATTGCATCCGTTTAATTTAAAAAGAAATAGGTAAAAAAGGGGATTGGGTGAGGGTATGGATT
>JAAYYM010000769.1 GCA_012515365.1 Clostridia bacterium | reverse complement strand
ACGCAGAACTTAAAACCTTACCGAGTGGTAAAAACGTGCTCGAATTCTCTATCGCTGTGAACAGTGGCTTTGGAGATAGTAAAAAAACTTACTGGTGGAAAGCCAAACTATTCGGCGACAGGGCTGCGAAACTTGTCGAACATTTTGTTAAAGGCACAAAGTTGTTGATTGAGGGTGTGCCGGAATTGCGAGAATACGAAGCTAAAGACGGCGGGGGAAGAAGGATTAGCCCTGAAATTTTTGTTACCGAATTTGAGTTTATTGGCGGCCGCCAAGCCACACAAACAACCGAAGGTGGCTTTGCACCCGCTTATGATGATTCAGATTCGATTCCCTTCTGATGAGTGAGACACAGATTAGCAAAGAAATTGCCGATTTCGTGCGCAAGAATTACCCGCAAATACGATTCACTCGCTTACAGTGTGGACTTGCGAAAGGTTGGCGGGGCGGGGTAATTAAGTTGGCGGAAGAGGGATGGCCGGATTACATTGGTTATCTGCCCGACGGCAGATTTATCGGCATAGAAATAAAGGATCCCGGTGGCACAACCACCAAAGCGCGAAAGGTGAAACAAGCTGCCCGTGGAAGCGACATAATAGCGGCGGGCGGGGTGTATATGGTTTTAACAAGCGTCGAGGACGCAAGCAAAAAAATAGGAGAGTTGGCAAATGGACTTTAACAACTTAAATATTAGAGAGTTGAGGGAAAAAGCCTCACTAACACAGATGCAACTAGCCGCGAAGTTAGGTGTGTCAATGATGACAATAAGGATATGGGAAAACGGGGCAGGGAAACCGAATCCCAAAAATTACAAAAAACTAGTCAAGCTTTTCAATCTTTACAAGATGTTTGAAGTGCAACCACTTTAAATATCCCATCTCACCCGCTCCGGCGGGTTTTTTTTTGCCAATTTTTGAGAGCGCAAAATAATTTGGAGCTTAAATTGGCAATATGGTTGTGGTTGTGGTAGAATTAAATATCAAATTTAAGGAGGGCTAAATGAAAGACCTTAAAAGAATGCGGGTTGATGCCGCAATGACACAGTTCGACTTGGCAAAGGCTGTCGGTGTTTCGGTAAACACAATTATTAAATGGGAAAACGAGGTTAGCAAGCCGAACAGAGAGAATTACGAAAAGCTTAAAAAAATATTTTATATTCTGCCGTTTTCGGAGGAATAACCCAATGCACAGAGGCTTTATCACGCTTTATCGAAAAATAGTTGACTGGGAATGGTATTCCGATGCCAACGTCTTTCGCGTGTTTACTCACCTTATTTTAACTGCAAACTGGGAACCAAAAAAATGGAAGGGCGAGCTTGTAAGCCGCGGGCAAAAAGTAATCAGCATACAGAAATTAGCCCAAGAGACTGGATTAACCGAACAATCAGTAAAAACTGCAATTAAAAAGCTAAAATTAACAGGCGAAATAACGACCAAAGCAACAAACAAATATACTATCGTAACGTTGATTAACTACGACTTTTATCAGGATAAAGAAAAACAATTAACAAACAAAACAACAAGCGAACTAACAAACGAGCAACAAACAACTAACAAACAACTAACAACAACTAAACAATTAATAAACAAAGAAACAATTAAAACAAAGTATAAAGATCATGTCGAAAAAAATTGCGACGTTTCTGTGAAAACAACAAAAAGCGAAAACGAGGTTAAAATTCCGGATAAACTAAACACACCCGAATTTTTGCAAGCTTGGGAAGAGTGGCAAACTTACAGAAAACAAAAGCGCCAAACGCTAACTGCTTTTTCAATCAAGAAACAGCTTGAGTTCTTGTCGTCGATTGGTGCAAAAGACGCCGTTATATCAATCAACGAAAGCATAAAAAACGGCTACACGGGATTATTCAAGGTGAAGCAGGCAACAAGAAACAACGATAACAACGGTTTTGACGCTATGGAATGGCTTAAAAACGCTTAGAAAGGGTAACAATGGCAACAATTGAAACGGTAAAAAAAATATTCGCAATGGTGTTCTTTAAGTTCCCATCGCGCAGGCCGCGCACTCACGAAGAGGGGGAAATCGCCCTGAAAGCTTGGTGCAAGATATATAACCGAGTGCCGGACGATGTGTTAATGCAGGCGGCGGAGCGATTTTACGCAGAAACAACCAAGCTATACCCAGACGACGATCCGTTTGCTATGATTAACCGAATAGCGAACCCGACTTTTACGGAAACCGAAGGCGACGCGGTAGAGCTTGCTTTTGAGGCCGCCTCTAAATTCGGACGATACAAAGAAGTAGAAGCAATGTCTTGGATCCGTGGCAAGTCCAAGTTGGTTGCGGCGGCTGTGCAACGGCTCGGCTTTTTAGAACTCTGTGACAGCGCGCAACCAGATGTTGTCCGGGGGCAGCTAAGAGCGATATTCGCGGCAGAAAAGAGTAGAGCAATAGAGACAGGAACAGTTTGCGATAGCGCCACGCAACTCGACGACGGCATAAATAAAAAACTCTTGGACTTCGTGGCCGGCTTTAAGATCGGGGACAAGAGTGAGTGACGAAAAGGTCATTGTCGATGTTGACAAGGTTTTTGAAGTTTGCAACGCAAGTTT
>JAAYYM010000487.1 GCA_012515365.1 Clostridia bacterium | reverse complement strand
GTCATTCTCACTTTCCAGTAAAAGTGTACAACCCATGCTGCGCCCCATATGTTCCACCGCGTAATAGTGCTGATTTGGATATATAGCTCTGATATCCTCTTCTTTTCCTGTTACGTGGATAGATCGTTCCAGCAGATGATCTGTATTTTCTTTAATCAAAATTCCGCCATCCCTTAAAAAAATGACTTCTTCAAACAGAGCTGCTGCTTCTTCAATAATATGTGTGGAAATAATGAAGGTACGTTCTGTATTTGCATATTCATCCAACAAAAGCTGATAGAATTTTTCTCTCATCACGACATCCAGCCCTGCAACAGGCTCATCTAACAATGTATAATCTGCTTTACTGGCTAATGCAATCAGTATGGTAACCATGCTAAGCATACCTTTTGAAAGCTTATGGATCTTCTCCTTAGGATTCAGCTCAAATTCCTTCAAAAGCTCCGCTGCCATTTTCTGATCCCAGTTAGGAAGAAATAAGGAAGCTACCAAAAGATAATCCTTGATACGCAGTGTATTTGCACCTGTTCCCATCATCGTATTCAGTTCTCTGGAAAAGCAGATATGACCGAGATTTTTCTCATTTTCCCAAACAGGCGCCTCTCCTATCGTAACGCTTCCTGTAGTTGCATCATTCTGCGCACTGATAATTGACAATAATGTGGTTTTTCCTGCACCGTTTCTTCCAATCAATCCATATATTTTATGAGGCTCCAAAGTAAGTTCAATATTCTTAAGTACCTCCTTTTTTCCATATGATTTTCCAATCTGATGACATATGATTTGTTCGTTCATAACTAGCTCCTCTCTATCATTTCAATTAATTCTTCTTTACTGATTTTCAAGCTTTTTGCCTCTTCTAATAATTTCTGTATTGTCTGTGACTTGAACTCTTCTTTGCGTTTCTTATAAATCACTGCTTTTGCACCTGTTCGTACAAACATACCAATCCCTCTCTTTTTATATAAAATTCCATCATCCACTAATAGATTAATCCCTTTTGCAGCTGTCGCCGGATTGATCGTATAATATTTTGCAAGCTCATTCGTGCTTGGAGCTTTTTCCTCTTCCGCCAGAATATCCTTCAAAATATCATTTTCTATCATCTCTCTGATCTGCAGATAAATTGATTTTTCCTGTGTCAGAATTTCATTCACACACCCACATCCTTTCCATTCTTATTTTTCAGTTTACTTACCCTTCAGTCCTTTGTTTGTTCAGCTATTTTCGCATTTTTCAATCTTTTCTCGGCATCTCTCTCGCATACAACATAAAAGGTGCTATGGTTCATTACTTATGTAACTAACCATAGCACCTTCTTTATATCATGTCAACTACTTTATATATATTTAACAAATCAAGGTGAGTGAAAGAACGCATAAAATTACATGTTCTATCGCTTAAATTGTATGTTTGATATGCAGTCTAAATCAATGAAATGGATTTTCCACCTCCTCTAATCTCGCATCCTCAACAGACACCACCCCATCTGCTGCCCGTACAATATTAAATCTGGCAAGTCCACCTATCGTGCAATCC
>JAAYYM010000486.1 GCA_012515365.1 Clostridia bacterium | reverse complement strand
GTCAAGCCCAGTAATCGTTACATCTGAATATGCTTTAGCAAGTGGAAACGCCAAATAACCTGTTCCGGTTCCGAGATCCAGTATTTTCATCCCTGGTCTGATAGGAAGGATCTCCATGATCTTCTTTAAATGTGCATCATCCTGTGTCTGTTTATTATAAAAAGCTCCTTCTGCAAAGCTTTTTTCAAATTCTCTTTTTGTATCATTTATTTGATTCAATTTTATCACCTACATTCAATATATTCTGAATCATAGCTACAGCAGTATCCAAACCATGTTCCTGACTCATACGTTCTGACAGATCTTTCACACAATTTGATAAAGTTTCATAGTTATGATCTATGTAATGGATCTGATCAACTAATGTTTCCAAGCTCAATGCTGCAGCTTTTAATGGCTTCGCCGCAACACCAAGCTTATATAGTCGTTCAGCCATTCCGAATTGATCAAGTGCATGCGGAATTACAATCGATGGTGCCCCATACAACATTGCAGAAGCAGATGTGCCAAAGCCACCGTGATGAATCACGCAGGCACCTCTTTTAAATAACCAGCTATGTGGAATGGCATCAACTGCAATCATCGTATCAGGCAAGTTATAATCCTCTAATGATTTTTTAAACCCCTGAATAACAGCACGTTTTCCTGTCTTGCTAAATGCTTGTATAAAAATATCCAGCTTCTGTTTTTCTTCTACTGCTTCAAAAGACATCGCACCAAGAGCAAGGATATAAGGAGCTTCTCCTGCCTCTAGAAAATCTTTTAAATGTTGGGATGGAACATAATCTTTTGGATCCTCATCATACCAATATCCCACCAGTTGATTCTGATCGTCCCAGTATGGATTTTTCTCGATTACATACTGACTGATTGGGATCAGGTTCAGCGATTTTGAAGCAATCTGATCCATAGATTTTGCCTTCTTAAGCCCATATTCCTTACGTAGTCTGTTATACGGCTTCATCATCACTGGATTTAATAATCCCCATATCAGATTATTCGTAAAGCGTTTCAGTGGAGAAACCGGCTTTTTAGGCTCTCCGATTGCTTCTGTCTGAAGTGTTACATCTATCGTTTTCATATGGAGTGCTTCTGCTTCAGCCGCCCCGATATGACTATGTGACACAATCATCAGATCCATACCTTCACTATACTGATACACCTCTTTTGATGACTGTTCAACAATCCGAAATACAAACTTCATCGTCTTAAGCATCGCCATCATCGGATTTTTTTCTTTTCCTCTGATAACCGATGCTTCATATTCGATATCAATATCCGGTCCGATCGGAACAAAACAAATTCCTGCATCCTCAACAAGCTGCCGCCAGCACGGATGCGATCCTAAAGTCACAGAAATTCCATTCTTCTTTAGTGCCTGTGACAGAAAAATGTACGGTTGTACATCTCCTCTTGTCCCCATCGTAAACATAATTACTTTTTTCATTCACTCATTCCCCGCTCAAATTCATCTGCGTTCATTATAGGGAAAATATCGCATGAATTCAATTTACATTTGTCACTGAAATAAATCTAAAACCAGTCATACGAGACCCTTTATTCAAATTCCGCTGCTACTGTTTTTAAATGTTCTGTTATCGGTAAATGCTGTGGACATACCTTTTCGCATTTTCTGCATGCGATACAGTCACTTGCTTTACCAAAGTTTTGAGTCAGACGCATATAGTACTCACCCTGTGGAGTAAATCCTTTTCCCTCTAACTCCAGTTTTTCTGTATTATATAAGGAAAAGTATTTAGGAATAGCTATTTTCTTTGGACAGCCATCCACACAATAAGAGCAGCCTGTACATGGGATTGCAATACTCTCATTAATAATATCTGCAGCCTTCATAACGACATCTAAATCTTCCTTAGACAATGGTTTAAACTCCTTCATATAGCTGACATTATCCCTAAGCTGTTCCATATTGCTCATTCCGCTCAGTACCATCATGACCTGTTCCTGACTAGCCGCAAAGCGGATTGCCCATGAAGGAATGGACATACGTTCATCATAGTCCCTGAATAACTGCTCCACGCGTTCTGGAACCTTTGCAAGTGTACCACCCTTTACAGGCTCCATGACGATAACAGGTTTGTGATGTTTTTTCGCTACTTCATAACATTTAGCAGACTGGATCGCACTGCTGTTCCAGTCAAGATAATTGATCTGGAGCTGGACGAATTCCATTTCCGGATGTTCTGTTAATACTCTGTCTAAGAGTTCTGCACCATCATGGAATGAAAAACCAATATGCTTAACAAGACCTTGTTTTTTCTTTTCCACAATCCAATTAAAGCAATCATATTCTGTATATAGTTTATAATGATCCTCTCCAATGTCATGCAGCAGATAGTAATCAAAATAATCGACTCCTGTTTTCTTTCTCTGTGTATCAAAGATTCTGTCACGATCCTCTTTTTTATTCATAAATCCTGCATGAAGCTTTGTTGCCAATGTATAGCTGTCACGTGGATGGCGGTCTACTGTCAGCCAGCAAATTATAATTCCAACCGACTGCATTTTTACTGCAAATTAAATTCTCATCCTACATATAAGGGTTATCTTAACGTGCCGTATTTTACTGCACGTTTTTTTCTGTTCTCCTTGACC
>JAAYYM010000485.1 GCA_012515365.1 Clostridia bacterium | reverse complement strand
TCTTATCTGTATTATTGGTCCAGATTATTCATGTGCCAATTGCAGATGTACTTATGAGGATACCTCGAGCAGTATGTGAAATATGTTCTATATTATTGATTATTTTATTTACATACGATACGACGATTTCATTTAACGAAGCGATAGAACTGCGAGATCTTTTGGAAACATTGGCTGAGAATAACGAAACCATGAAACGTATTGAGCGTAGGATCGATGCAATTGTTGCGTTTACGCCAGTGCCAGATATGAACGAGCTAAGGGTGTTGAGCGAGAATCTTCATGCAAAAATGGAAGACAGAGTGAATCGTCTGCGTGAAAGAAACGAAGAACGTATCAATAAAATCAGGGAGCATATGCAGCTTCCGGAATTTGACGGTTTACCTGAACGTGAAGAATGGTTAAAGAAACTGGAGCAGCGTCATATAAAATTTATGGAGAAATCTAACAAACAGTATACATATGCATTGAGCCTGTTGAAACGTAATCCGATGATGAAATCGAAGAAATATCAGGAGATTATCAAATTGCTGAATGAGTGGAACAAAGATGAAAGATAAACCTATATGAAAGGTTTCTGTAAGGTGAGTGTGAACTTTCAGGCTTCCGGTGTGTTTGAAAGTAACAGGCGATTTGAAGTTTAGTGAGGTAAATGTGAACATGATTGAAGCTAACAAAAGAACGTATGATTTTATAAAGACACAAAAAGTTCACAGAAAAATTAGCACTCACTATTGACAAGTGCTAACAATGGTGCTATAACATAATCAGAAACAGGAGAAAGAAAGAACCACGAGTTCATGATTCTTCCTAAACATCCCCAGTTTCAAAAAAATTTTGAAAAAGGAGCGATGATTATGTTAACACCTAGTATTTTTGGAGAAAATTTATTTGACGAATTCTTTGATGATTTCTTTGATTTTCCGGTATTCGATGATCGAGAAATGAAGAAGGCACAGAAAAAACTGTATGGACGCCATGCAGCAAACATGATGAAAACAGATGTGAAAGAACAGGAAGATCGCTATGAAGTAGACATTGATCTTCCGGGATTCAAAAAAGAAGAGCTTTCTTTGGAACTGAAAAACGGATATCTGTTGATTAGTGCAACGAAAGGTCTGGACAAAGAGGAGAAGGAAGAAAAGACAGGAAAATTTGTTCGTCGTGAACGTTATGAAGGCAGTATGAGCAGATCTTTCTATGTGGGTGAGGATATCAAGCCGGAAGATATTCATGCTAAATATGAAAGCGGTGTCTTGAGATTGTCCATTCCAAAAACAGAAGAAAGGAAAGCTCAGATAGAGGACAAAAAGTATATTGCCATCGAAGGATAAAGGTCCTTCTTCAAATAGATTATAGAAAACTGATTTTATCCCGGAGTATCATACTCCGGGATATTTAAATGTGAAGGATTTATGATTGATTCAGAGATATATTAGGCATTTAATGATAATCCGGTTGCGTGGGAAAATTTCAGTTTCACGGAGAGTCAAATTCCATTTTTTCACACAATATAAACCGTTAGATATATACTATTTTACCAAAACACCAATCGACCAATCTGGTCAACAACGAAAGGAAAACAAATGGGCGTAGAAATCGAAAGAAAATTTTTAATCAAACAATTACCGGAGAATTTAGAATCATATCCATATCACGAAATCACGCAAGCATATCTATGTACGGATCCGGTCATCCGTATCCGCAAACAAGATGATGAGTATTATTTGACATACAAAGGAAAAGGGCTTTTATGCCGAGAAGAGTATAACCTTCCATTAAATAAAGACGCTTATGAACATTTGTTAGAAAAAGCTGACGGGAATGTCATTTCTAAAAAGCGCTATGAAATTCCACTCTCTTCTGCTGAGATTAATGCGGAATGTATTCAAGCTTTAAACGGCTCTGCATTAACACTTGAATTGGACATTTTCGACGCACCGTTCTCGCCACTTATTCTTGTGGAAATTGAATTTCCGAACCAAGAAGCCGCCGATGCATTCAAAATGCTCTCCTGGTTTTCTGAAGATGTAACTGAAAATAGAGAATATCACAATTCCAACATGAGCAAACAATGTTTCTAAAATAGTCAAATCTAAAGGAGTGCGTCCGAAAAGTATTATTCTAATAATCATACTTTTCGGACACACTCCTTTAAAATTAAAGCTTTCTATTCTGAAACTGCTTTTGTAGATTCCCTGATAATCAGCTCACCCGGAAACATCAAGTGCTGATGGGATTTCTTTTTATTTAAAATATCAAACAAGAGATTTACTGTTGCAAGTGCCATTTCTTTCGTCGGCTGCTTTAAAGTCGTCAAACGCGGATTAAAGTAATCCCCCATGTCGATACCGTCATATCCAATAACGGACACCTGCTCCGGCACTTTAATTCCTGCTTCTTTCAAGGCTCGACATGCTCCGATGGCTATCACATCTGAAATTGCAAACAGTGCCGTAAAATCAGAAGTTTTTGCAAGAAGCTCTTTGGTCGCAACATAACCATTCTCCATAGAGAACTGTTCACATTTTTCTCCTGGATGCAGAGCACAGATAAGCTTTTCATTAATCTCTACACCACGCTGCATGAGTGCTTCCCGATAACCGTCTAAACGAAGACGACCTACGCTCTGGTCTTCCGACTGAGCTGTAATAATAGCTATCTTCCGATGACCAATATCATATAGGAAATTGATCACTTTACTACTTTCCGCCTTGTCATCTACGGAAATACTGGAATATTTTAAGAGATTCAGATTCTCCGGCTGTGTACCCGCTGTCGAGAATACAAACGGAACGCTAAGCAGTCCCAGTTTTTCCTCAGAATGTGCAAATTCTCCACCAAGGAAAATGATT
>JAAYYM010000003.1 GCA_012515365.1 Clostridia bacterium | reverse complement strand
GCCAATATCATTTAAGAATTTTGTATAAAATCTGGAGTACAGCAAATGAAGAACTGCATGCTCTACACCACCAATATACATATCAACAGGTAACATCTTATCTGCAATTTCTTTATTAACCAGTTCTTTATCATTATGGCTGTCTACATATCTTAAGAAGTACCATGAAGAACCGGCCCACTGAGGCATTGTATTAGTTTCACGTTTTGCAGATGCTCCACACTGAGGGCAGGTAGTATTAACCCACTCTTTGATATCTGCAAGTGGTGATTCTCCTGTTCCGGTCGGCTGATAAGACTCAACTTCCGGCAACAGTAATGGAAGCTCTGCTTCTGGTACGGGTACACATCCACATTTTTCACAATGAACAATCGGAATAGGTTCTCCCCAATAACGCTGACGACTGAACACCCAGTCACGTAATTTAAAGTTTTCTGTTTTTTTACCAAATCCGGCTTTTTCAATCATGGCTGGTGCTTCTTTTTTCAACACAGCTGACTCCATACCATTCCAGTCCCCTGAATTGATCACAATACCGTTCGCCTCTGTATAAGGTTCTTCCATATCTTTAATTTCCACACCGTCTTTTGCAATGACCTGAATAATCGGCAGATCAAATTTCTTTGCAAACGCAAAGTCACGATCATCATGTGCAGGCACACACATAATCGCACCTGTACCATAATCTGCAAGTACATAGTCAGACAGCCAGATTGGTGTCTTATTTCCGTTTAGAGGATTGATTGCATAGGAGCCAGTAAATACGCCTGTCTTTTCTTTATCCTGCAAACGATCTACATTTGATTTCATGGAAGCATCATAAATATAGCGTTCTACCTGTTCTTTTGTTTCGGGCGTTGCTAACTTTGCTGCCAGCTCATGTTCAGGTGCAAGCACCATAAAGGTCGCGCCATATAAAGTGTCTGGTCTGGTCGTGTAAACAGTAATACTTTCATCTTGTCCATCAACCTTAAAATCCACCTCTGCACCATATGATTTTCCAATCCAGTCGGACTGCATTTTCTTCACTTTTTCAGGCCAGTCAAGCTTATCCAGATCATTTAATAAACGGTCTGCATACTGTGTGATTTTTAACATCCATTGCTTCAGATTTTTCTTTGTCACTTCTGCTCCACAACGCTCACATTTTCCATCTACTACTTCTTCGTTTGCAAGTCCTGTCTTACAGGATGGGCACCAGTTAATCGGCATTTCTTTTTCATATGCAAGCCCTGCCTTGAACATCTTTACAAAAATCCATTGTGTCCATTTGTAGAAGTCAGGATCTGTCGTATTGACCTCACGATCCCAGTCATATAATGCTGCAATCTGATTGATCTGGCGTTTGATGTTGGCTACATTTTCTGCAGTTGATTTTGCTGGATGTACCCCCATCTTAATTGCATAGTTTTCTGCCGGAAGACCAAATGCATCCCATCCCATTGGATGAATGATATAATATCCGTTCAATAATTTATATCTGCTCCATACATCAGAAATAACATAGCCTCTCCAATGTCCTACATGAAGACCATTTCCTGATGGATATGGAAACATATCAAGACAATAGTATTTTTCTTTCTTCCCATCATCCACATTGACAGGATTTTCTGCCCAGATTTCCGTCCATTTTTGTTCAATTTCTCTGTGATTATAAGGTGCTGCCATTATTTTTCCCTCCATTTTTTCTTAATACTACATATAAAGCCCTCTCGCTCTGTTTAGAGACGAAAGGGCTTTGTTACATTCCGTGGTACCACTCTAATTCATATTCCTATTTAAGGATTATGCACTCTTGATTCTATAACGGGAATTCCCGTCCGGGTCTACTCCTATCTAAAAGACAATTCAATCCGGAAACTCCAAGGCGAGTTGGGAGTTAATCGTACTGTTTCGCACCAAACCAACAGTTCTCTGAAAACGAATCGCTCTTAATACTCCTCTTCATGGTCTTTGCAATAATGATTCTTAGACCATTCTACTCATGATTTTGCCTAATGTCAAGTCATTATGTTTATTCTGATAGCGTAAATTTACTGTAGGAATTAAATAGATAGAGTACACCTAGATTTGCTTTAGAATTGAATCTTACTCCATCATTATATTCCATTTCTGTTCTTTTACAAACCCCAAATATGATTTTTAAG
>JAAYYM010000484.1 GCA_012515365.1 Clostridia bacterium | reverse complement strand
TTTATTTGTAACATAGATAGTGTAGTTTTCGAGATCCAGATTTAGTTTTTGGGCTTTTTCATAGTGATTCCAGTCAAATCCTTTTTCAATAATAACTCTCTTTCTGTATCATCTGCCTTGGTAACCCAGGCCTGTAGAATAAGTAATACCAGGATGAGATGGTATTTACTCATTTTCAATCCTCCTCTTTACTGACCCACTTGCGTCAACTAAAACTGCACAAGTGATATGGAAATTTCGGGTGATCTGCAAAAAAAAACAATATTCCTTCATAGTTGTATTGGATGAATAAATTAATGCCTTTCTGAAAACTGTTGGGAGGGATTTGATGAAGAGAACTTTATCTGTATCCCGGCTGTATTGCTATAATATTTACATTCTAATCTGCTTAGACTTCATTAAAGTAAACCCCTATCATTGTCTTGGTCTTCAAATAAGAAAGACTTTCCGGAACAGATACTAATTACGAACTTTAACGACTGTATCGTTTTCGAATTCAACAATGAATGTATCGAATCTATGTCTCCAATAAAGCCATGAATCGCTTTCAAGAGAAAATGTTTTGTGTTTCGGTGGATATCCAATAGAAACCAGAACCGCTTGTTTACTCATCCCGGTTCGTACTTCACCAGTTTTAATGGCTTTCTGTTCTTCCTGGGTAAATTCGCTTAGATTCGTTTTCGAAGTCGATAGTGTTCTTTTGAAGATACCGTTCAGATTTTCTCCAGAGTAGTCCGGAACATTGTAAAAACAGATTTTTTCATCGTTAGGTAAACGTATGTATATGCTGTTTCCACTGTGTCTTATAAAAGTGACAGGTGTATTCACCGGCAAGAACATGCCACGGAGATAGTTTGTAGTATTATGTTTGCCATATTCATAGTACAAGTTGAACCTGGTGAAGAAAACATCGCAGGATCTGGTATTTTTAAGCTCATTTTGCTTCCTGGGCTGATCAGCAATTACAGAAATAGTAATAAAGAACAGCAGTAAGGTGAGTAATTTTGTAAGGTTTTGCATAATAGGAACTTTATTTTCAGGTTATGTTGTTAATATAGTGTGATAGCTTTGAAACCCAAGATAGAAGGGCTAATACTAAACTGATTAAACCTAAATCGTATCAATCAGGTTTAACTAATATATTAGCTTGTGAAGTTAAAATCAAGATAAGTATTGTAGGATAGCAGAAACAAATTAGATTTGCATGCCCGGTGGACCTTCTGGAAATACTGCGGCAGATTTCAGAAGCTTGAATGCTATTGGCGATTGTCCATCGATGAGCTACCTTCCAAAAGCTACATAATGGTGAAGGAGCTTTCAGAGCGGACCGCTAGAGTCAGATCGGAAAGAAGGTTCCTTTGTCCAGAATTATCATGAAGCCATCTTGAATTCCTCTTATCTTGCCCCTAAATACTATGACAGCGAGCTGCTCATCACCATTACCTTGTTTGCGAGCATATTCCCTGATAGACTCAAGTGCAGTACTTTTTTCATAAATACCTGCCAAGATCATTCATTAAGCAGAAAAATGACCTGAGAAGAATGTGGCTGATTGAGTAGTGCGAGCCAGAGTTTCGAAATTGCACTGTCCTGTCATGGCAGCGGGAGCAGGGACGTTGTCGGTCACACTGTCCTGTCATGGCAGTGGGAGCAGGAACGTTGGTGGACACACTGTCCTGTCATGGCAGTGGGAGCAGGGACGTTGTCGGTCACACTGTCCTGTCATGGCAGCGGGAGCAGGGACGTT
>JAAYYM010000483.1 GCA_012515365.1 Clostridia bacterium | reverse complement strand
CTTTTCGGATGATAATTATAAGTTCACAATGGATAATACTCGCGAACTGCTTGAGCGTTACTCTTCTCTTGAGGTAGCTGACGATATACCAACCGAAGGACGATTGACATGGGAGCAAATACACAGTACTATTGGAAATGGTGCATGGATTAGAATGATTGGAGTAGCATCTGTTTTTGGGGGGACATCTAAAGCATTCGCCTATCTTTATGATTCTGATGGTACTTTATCTCATGCCTCAGATACTTGGGTGGACGGCCGATATGTCGACAGATACGAAAAATACCTTGAAGGTGAAACATTTGACAAACACCCTGAAAGCAGTATTATTCTGTTAGATGTTACGGTTCCCATCATAAGTTATGATCGTAATTATAACTATAGTACCAAAAAATATGAATATAGTAACGTTGCTGTTACTGAGGAAATAAAGAATGTAAGATATTCATATGACAAAACTAGTAAGACATGGAAAGCAGATTCATATTATAATACTGTCTCCGAAATTACAAATCAGGGATTAATAGATAAAAAGTATCTTGATAATCTGCTTTTGACATATGAAGAGGTTGTAGCACTTAAAGTAGACCGCAATACAAATGAAGCACCTCAAAAAGGATATCTCTATGATGCGTCAGCAAAACCGGGCACTCCATTCAATGAGTTCATTCCGTCTGTTACTACAACGACTATCACTACCACCACAACAACCTCAACAACTACTACCACAAATCTTAAGCCTACGACATCTACAACTACTTCTGCGACTACTATTCCAACAACAACTAAGCCTTTAACTTCAACCACCGTGACTACAACTGTTACATCTACCCTCACAACAACCACAATTACTACTACTTCAAAGTATCAAGGCTTTTATTATAAGAAAATAAATAATGGTGTTGAGATAACCGGTCTAGATGAAACCATTACAGGAGACGTGATAATTCCAGAAGAAATAGATGGATTGCCTGTAATTCGTATAGGAGAATTTGCTTCCTTCCATAAAGAAGAAAACATATCTGACTACATGCCAAGTAACGACGGGATATTAAGAGTGTATGATATTGGTAGCGGCTATACTTTGGTTCAAAGAGATAATTTAACATCTGTGTCAATACCAAGTTCTGTTAAAGAAATAGGGAATTCTGCATTTTGGGGATGTAAAAAAATAAAACAAATTAACTTCTTTTCTGGATTAGAAAGGATTGAATTCTGTGCTTTTATGGGAACTGGAATTACTGAGTTGAAACTTCCTGATTCTGTAAAATATATTGGTGCATCTGCTTTTTATGGGTGTCAGGACTTATCAAAGGTAACATTACCAAAAAATCTTGAATTCCTTGGTATGTGTAATTTTATTTTGAGCAAACTTGATAGTAACATTTCAACTGGCAATTTTATAGTTGATGGATGGTATATTAAATATAAAGCAGGGAACGACTCATATCCAAAGGTATTAAGTATTCCAGAAGGCACTATTGGCATAGCTGAGCAATCATATAGTTATATAAATGAGAAAGAAAATGATACAACTAAAATTATTATTCCTTCATCATTAAAAATCATTAGTGATAATTCGTTCAGATATTATTTGGGACTTGAAGAATTTGAGGTCGCAGATAACAATCCGTACTTTTTTGAGGAAAAAGGAGTACTGTACAATAAGACTAAGACAAAGATAATTCGTTTCCCTGCAGCATCTCCTATGCTGGATTACGTCTTTCCAAATACTATAACAAGTACGAGTCCATGGGCATTTTGCTGTTGTCAACATTTGAATAGTGTTAAAATGAATAATGAGTTATCAGAGCTTGGTGGAGCAGCATTTAAAGGTTGTAAAAATCTTTCTTCTGTTGAATTCTCTAATGCAATTAGAAATCTAAATTCGTGTGAATATTTAAACGTGGGCGGTGCACAAGGAAACATCGACATCGAAGGAACTTTTCAGGAATGTGATTCTTTAGACCATATTACAATTCCTAAAAATATCGATTATATTGGAGATGCAACTTTTGCATTTTGTAAAAATCTGAAAAAAGTAACAGTTAAAAATCCATGTTGCGAAATTGTTAATAGTTATGACTATGAAGCAACATTTACAAACGGACTATATGATGATAACTTTAAAGAAGTCGATATTATCGAATTATATGGTTATAAAGATTCCACATTACAAGCTTATGCTCAGAAGTATAATAAAAAATTCGTAGCAATAAATGACTCTCTCTTACTTGGAGATGTCAATAACGATGGAACGGTAGACGGTTCAGATGCAACATGGGTACTTAGAGAATACGGAAATGTTCTTGCTGGTAAGGAAGCTCAGTTCACACCTGAGCAGTTTGAAGCAGGAGACGTTGATAGGAATGGAACTATTGATGGTTCAGATGCTACTCTTATTCTTAAGTTTTATGGAGAAGCAGGAATGGCTGTTGAGATTTCATACGGAGGAATGGAGCTTTGGATGAACAATAACTTTTGGAAGACTCGCAACCTATAAAGTCTAATCATTGAAAATAGATAACATAAAGTGTGCCACATTATTTGTGACACACTTTTACTTTGATTAACAGTAATTTTACAAAGAGTTATAATTACGGCGTTGACACAAATCACAAATAATGATATAATTTGTTTATAAAGATAGTGATATATATTAAAGGAGGGCTGATAATGAAAAAAAGGATTGCAGCATTATTATTATCAATAATTACCGGTATTGGATTATATGGATGTGATACAGCAAGCTCTTCACAGAATGTTTCATCAAGTTCAGAAATAGTAAGTGGAACTGATAATGAAGAAATATCAGCTGAAAATATAACAGAACCTACTACAATTTCTACTACTAAACTTACTACAACAACAGTAACAACCACAACGTCTTCGACAACAACCACTACAACTACTATTAAACTGTCTGAACCAGATTCATTTTCGTTAAGTGATGTTCCAGAGTATAGTGGAAAGCCATATGTTGAAGTTAATAACAATATTCCATATTTTACTGAATTCCCGGCAGATTCATTTGAGTTGTACAGTCCTTTAGATAGTCTTGGAAGATGTGGAGTTGCATACGCAAATATAAGTGTAGACTTAATGCCAACTGAAAAAAGAGGAGAAATTGGTTCTGTTAAACCGTCTGGTTGGCATACTGCAAATTATAAAGGGATCATCGAGGATATATACTTATATAATAGGTGTCATCTTATAGGCTATCAACTTGCCGGAGAAAATGCGAATGAAAGAAACTTGATCACCGGTACTCGATATATGAATATTGAGGGAATGGAACCGTTTGAAAGCAAGGTTGCGAACTATGTTCAATCGTATAACGCTCATGTTCTATATCGTGTTACACCTGTATTTGAAGGAAACAATTTAGTTGCTAACGGTGTGCTTATGGAAGCATACTCTCTTGAAGATAATGGTTCTGGTATTCAATTCTGTATCTTCTGCTATAATGTTCAGCCTAATATTGGTATCGATTATGCTACTGGTGATAGTTGGAGTTTAATAGAAGAAACAACCGAATCCCTTACCTCTCCTCCTTCAACCGAACCTCCACAAGAAGTTGTAGATAGAAATAATAACCAAAATTCTAATTCGTATTCATACGTATTAAATACAAACACTCATAAATTCCATTATCCTTCTTGTTCAAGTGTAGATAGTATGAAAGAAAAGAATAAACAATACTATACCGGAACAAGAGAAGAAGTAATTTCAATGGGGTATGATCCTTGCAAAAAGTGTAATCCATAACATAACTATCGTCATTAGAAAAAAGAAAAGATGGTGATTAGAATCGGAGCATTCAGTTGAATAATGGAATTATTTATCAAATACCTAACGATAATCTGTTTCTATTATTTTATAGGAAGCAAATATATTCCTATTGCTATTGTTTATATTGAGAAATTATCATGCAACTAATACTTAAAGGGGGAATTATAATGAATAAACTATTTAATAAATGCTTGGCTTTATTTGTTGCAGCAGCTTTGATGATAATGACAGGTTGCGAGATGGAAACATCTTCGTCATCATCACAAATCAACAAGAGTAACTCGCAAAGTGAAGAAACCGAAATAACTACTGAGAAAGATACTGAATCTAATGTTCTGGAACAATTAGATGAAAATACTGATAAAGAACTTGGAATTCCATATCCCCGTCCATCTGGTTCTCCCCCATTAAAAAGTGGTAGTAACGGCGATGAAGTATGTTGGCTTCAAACTGCTCTCAACAGATCAATGGATGCTGATTTGAGCGTTGATGGCGGTTTTGGAAACGGAACTGCATCTAAGGTTATTGAATTTCAAACCAGATGTGGTTTGACAGCGGATGGAGTTGTCGGTGCTTCAACTATTGCTATGTTAGTAGATATTTTATCTGGAAACAAGACCGTGCCCGAAGAAGCTATAGTTACAACACAAAAGTATACTGAGCCACCAGTTAGAGAGGTTACTCCTCCCGAAAATCAACAGCCTCAATCATCTTATGTTTTAAATACAAATACTCATAAGTTTCATTATCCTTCTTGCTCAAGTGTTAATAAAATGAAGGATAAGAATAAGCAATACTATACTGGAACAAGGGAAGAAGTTATTGCAATGGGATATGATCCTTGTCAAAACTGTCATCCATAATGAAAAGAAAAGGACTGATTTCTCAGTCCTTTTCTTTATTCCCATATATCTGAGATCAAATCTCCAAAAAAATCAGAAACACTATCTAATTTACATTGAATGGCAGTTGCAATCTCTTCATTAATATCTTGACAGAATTAGATAATTATGATAAAATTTTAAAAAAGGAGGAATTTATAATTATGAAAAAATTAAACTTAAAAATTGTTTCAATCCTAACCACATTAACTTTTTTATTAGCAATTATCACTTCAAGTTTCTCTTTTCGTTTGAAGATAGACTCTCATACAGCTTTTGCAGAGTCATCTCCCCCAATAGTGTATGGAGATTTAGATAAAGATGGAATAATTGATTCTTTTGATCTAACTTTAATGAGAACACTTATATTAGATAAATCAGAATATACAGCTGAAGCAGATTTAAATGGAGATAATGAGATTAATGAAACAGATCTCCAATTTTTAGAAGATTATATTTTATGTAAGATCGATGTTTTTCCGATACAAAATAAAAATGCAGTTAATGCGATAAAAAATAATGTTCTTCAAAAAGATTACTCTATTATAACTCCAAAAGAACCAATAGAAACATCATTAACAGCAGAAATGTTGTCTGTTGTTAAAGGCTTTAATAATCCTGTGGATGTATACGAATATTTATACAATTCTATACAAACCGAGTTCTATTTTGGATCTCGAAAAGGTGCTATAGGAACATTTGAGCAATTAAGTGGCAATGATATTGATTCATCAAGTTTATTGATTGCCATACTTAGACATATGG
>JAAYYM010000482.1 GCA_012515365.1 Clostridia bacterium | reverse complement strand
TCTGATATCGCCGGCGTTCCTGCATCTGTAATCAGGGCAATATTCCTGCCTTCCTGAAGCTGCCGAATCAAGTCCTTTGCTTTATCATATTTATTATACTCATGATAACTGGTCATCGGCGTTTTAATCTCAAAATAATTAAGGAGCTTGATGCTGTTCCTCGTGTCTTCCGCAGCAATCAGATCAACCTCTTGCAGCGTATTTATTACGTGCGTTGTAATATCGCTCAAATTTCCGATCGGTGTAGCGCATAAAAAAAGCGTTCCCTGCATATTCGTTTACCTTCATTTTCACTTTCATCCAATTTTAAAGGGACATATTCAATACGCACATTGTATCAAATATATCCCTTCGTTTCAATGATTAGTCACTCGGTGTTCATCCGAGTAACTAACCAACCACATTACTGGCTTATTTAGAAAAAACATCAATATTCTTTAAATTAATTTCATAGGAACCTGTATCCTGGAAATCTTGGTTCCCTGTCTGTCCATTAAAGGCTGCTGAAAGTATTTCAAATGGAGCAGAACCCCATAAAAACTGTCTCTGAGCTATCGTACACTCAATAATACCGCTTCGTATATATTTCTCTATCACAGGCATAAAATCAACCGTAACCAGTTTGAAGCGACCCGGATGGCGCTCCAGATAGTTTGCATAAAGTGTGGCCCAGGTTGAACTGTAGGAATAACATATACTGATTTCCGGACAATCTGTCAAAGCCTGCTCGATAAATCTGTCTGCTTCTGCCTGCGTTGGCGCGTTCGCTCCCATAAACTTATGCAGCTTAATATTGGGTGCCTTACTGATTCCATTTTCGAAGCCCATCACTCTCTTTTCAAAGACCTCTTGCTTTACATCTGTCCAAACACACATTGCAACAGTTGTTTTATCGGCACCGACAAGGTTTATGATTGACTCGGCTGACTTTTCACCAAACCGAATCGGGTCTGTCCCGATAAATCCTTCACATGGAACCTGCGGCACTTTTGCCTGCAGGAAGACAATCTTCATACCGTTATTTGCCGCCTTGCGCAGCAGCTCATATATTTTTTCATCCTTTATTAAGGAAATGACAAGTCCGTCATACTTTGAATCTACAATCTCCTGCATCATATCGACCGCAACCTGTGAGTCACGGGTTTTAGGCGCATATACGTGTAGATCATAATCCAGTATTTTTGCTGTTTTTTCGGCTTCCTTAATGACTGTCTGCCAGAACGGATTATCTATTTCACAGAAAAAAGCCACCTTCTTTTGCTGCGTATCCACAGAATCCATCTTGAATCCTTTATTACTGTCCTTTATTTTCTGTAAATACTTATTCAATGTAACTGTCATTTCATTCAGCAAACCAAGTGTATGCTCCTGTCCCATGGTCTGATTCGAAACTTCTTCTGTCATGGCAGCAAATTCTTCTGTAACAGCGGAAATATTTGAAATAGAGGAAAGCATCTTGTTCTTTTCTTCTCCCAGCAACTGTACCTGTCTGCCAAAGCTCTGCTGTTCTGTTACAAATTCATCCACTTTTCCGCTGATAGTTTCCATGACGCCTGTTACGGTCTTTACAGTTTCCTGCTGATCGGAAAATATCTCCTCTGAAGAGTTTAAAGTAGCAATCAGTGTCTCCAGTTCTTTTTCAATATCCTTTACTGAACCATTAATATTTTCACTTGCCGAACGGCTCTGCTCTGATAATGCACGCACCTCTTCCGCAACTACGGCAAATCCCTTGCCCGCTTCACCGGCTCTGGCTGCTTCAATGGATGCATTCAATGCCAGCAGATTTGTTTGAGCTGCAATCTTATACAAAACGGCTGTGACCTGATTAATTTGATTCATCTTATCATGAACCGCACGAATCTCATCAGCAAGCGAAGTCATAACATCCTGTTCCTTTTTTTGTTTTTCTTCTAAAAGTTTAATCGCTTCTCTTCCGCTTTCGTTCTCCTGGCCCATCTGATGTGCCATCTCGACAAGCTGGACAGATACCTCCTGCATATCATTCATGCGTTCCGAAAAATCTGCTATGATTTTGATACAATGCTCTGCATCTTCAGCCTGTGCACTGGCACCCTTATCGATGAAGCCTGCTGTCTGCCTGACTCTGGCAGATGTTTCTACTACGCTTTCAACAAGATCCTTCAACTGTCTGGAAGCATGCATAACTTTCCCAAAATCAGTCTGGTATTGTGCAAAATAAGTCTGATAAGTATTATACAGTTTACTATATTCATCTACTTCTTCATACGGGTCTACATAATCAAAGTGATTCATTTTCTGAATAAGTTCATTTTGCCGATTGTTTTCTTTATGGAATTTCATGGCACTTGTCTCTCCTTTTCTTTTGCATGTGCAGCATATTCATATAACCTGCTATTCCTTGGAAAATCTTGACACAGAATCCTTCATCCGATCAGAAGCATCACTTACTTCAGCCAGCATATCATGGATATTAGCTGTATTCTCGGTAATGCTGTTAATCTTTATCGCTACGATTTCTGTCGCTTTTGCACT